>JASLFY010000097.1 GCA_030150425.1 Yimella sp.
ACCCGAAGAGCCGGTTCGTGGTGTCGGAGCTGATGGTGAGCGCGGTGATCGGGGTGGCGCCGCAGCCGCCCAACGCGACCAGCCGGCTGCCGGCCAACCGGTACGGCGGCAGCACGACGCGGTTCTGGCCGCGGGTCTGCACCAGCACCACGTCGTTACCGGGAGCGCGACCGCCGCTGACGGTCAGTGAGGCGTCCTCGATCGGGCGGCTCAAACTCTGGGTGGTGACCTCGGTGAAACCGGTGGGTGCGGTCGCCGAGGCCGTCGACAGATGGATCGGTCCGGAGCAGGCGCCCTGCACGCAGTTGTCGGCGGTCAGCAGGTAGATCCGTTCGGCCCAGATCTCCAGGTCGAGCACGGTCTCGCCCGGGTGGTTGGCGGCCTGGAAACTCGCGCCGCGGTCGGTGGTCACCCACAGGTCACCGCCGTAGGCGTAGCCGACCTGCTGGTCGGCGAACCGGACCTCACTCACCGCGCGGTCCGGCTGCACGGCGGGCACGTCGGTGCCGGTCAGGCTGGAGACGTCGGTGCCGCGGAAGGTCTGCACCGACGTCCACGTCCCGCCGTCGTCGGCCGAGCGCAGCAACGTCGGGCAGGTGGCACCGCTGCAGTCGGCGGAGCCCAGCGCGTAGACGGTCCCGTTGCCCGCGTTCGACAGCGACCACAGCTGGTAGCCGGCCGGCACCGGACCGGGCCGCTGGGCGGTGCCACCACGACCCGCCGCTCCGGCGGCCGACGGCACCTGGGTCGGCTGCGCCGACAGCATCTCCCCCGCCCGCACCGATCCGCCGTCGATCGGCTGCTGGCGCCACGACCAGACGGCGAAGACCGCCAAAAGGGCTGCGGCACAAGCGCCCACGGGCCCGAGCCAGGTGCGGCCACGACCGGAACGGGGACGCGCGGACCGGCTGATCCGGGCCCACGTCACCTCGTCGGCGTCCGCCGGTTCGATGTCCCGGCGGTGTGCGGCGAAGAACTCGGCGACGGCGTCACCGTCATCCACGGGTTCGGGAGCCGACGGGTCTCCTGTCGAGCGTCCGATCATCGCGCTCCCCCCAACCGGGCGCGCAACAGGGCGCGCGCATCGAACAGATCCCGTTTGACCGCGCCCTCGGACTTGCCGACGCTGTGCGCCACCTGCGCGACCGACAGGTCGGCGTAGTAGTGCAGCAGCACGACCAGCCGGAACCGCTCGGGCAATGCCTCGATCGCCGACCGTACGGTCAGGCGGGTGTCCGTGTCGACGCTCCGCGCGGGTGCGTCCGGGCCGATCGACCCGGCGGCGGTGAACCGGCTGTAGGCGGCGGACTCACGCGAGCGCTTGCGCCAGTGGTCGCGGATCTGGTTCGCGACGGTGGTGTACAGCCAGGCGCGCGGGTCGGTGACGGTCCCCCAGTGGTTGAGCAACTTGATGAACGCGTCGGTCGCCACGTCGTGGGCGAGGTCCCGGTCGGACAGCAACGGGGTCGCCCAACCCACCAGACGTCCGAAATGGACGTCGTAGATCTCACGTACGGCGTCCTGCGCCGAACGTTCCGCCACTGCCGTCGCTCCTTCCGAGCCGTACCCCCGAAATCGGCCGAGCGGCGCCGCCTCAACTGTCACGTCCTTGCAGACGCCGACCGAGATCGACCGGTTGGATGTCAGCTGGATCACACCGGGCTAACGTGTCGACCATGCCCGACATCGAGACTAACGGCCCCCACTCCGACGCCCACGGAACACCCGGTGACACCTTCGCCGCGTTGCGCGATCGACTGTTGGAACTGCGTACGGACCCGGTCGCCGCGGCGGCCGCCTGGCAGCGCCCGCAGTTCGAGACGTTCAACTGGGCGACCGACTGGTTCGACCGGCTCGCCGCCGACCCGAGCAGCGCGGACCGGCCGGCGCTGGTGGTCCGCGGCGCAGACCACCGTGAAGAACTGTCGTACGCCGAACTGTCCCGGCGCTCGCAGGAGCTGGCCGGTTGGCTGGCCGCCCAGGGCGTCGCGCAGGGCGACCGGGTGCTGCTCATGCTGGGCAACCAGGTCGAGCTGTGGGAGACGATGCTCGCCTGCATCCGACTCGGCGCGGTGACCATCCCCGCGACCATGCTGCTGACCGCGGCCGACCTGCGCGACCGCGTCGAGCGCGGGGCCGTACGCCACGTCGTCGCGGCGTCGACCGTGACCGACGCGTTCAGCACGGTCGAGGGCGACTTCACCCGGATCGTCGTCGGCGGCAGCGCCGACGGATGGATCTCGTACGCCGACTCGGTCGGGTTCACCGGGAACGTCCCGGCGGCGACGACCGCGCCGGACGACCCGATGCTGCTCTACTTCACCTCCGGCACGACCTCGCGGCCGAAGCTGGTGATGCACACCCACACGTCCTACCCCGTGGGCCACCTGTCGACGATGTACTGGATCGGTCTGCAGCCGGGCGACGTGCACCTCAACATCAGCTCGCCGGGCTGGGCCAAGCACGCCTGGAGCAACATCTTCGCGCCGTGGAACGCCGGCGCGACGGTGCTGGTCGTCGACCAGCCGCGGTTCGACGCCGCCCAGCTGATCGAGTGGACGGTCGAGGAGAAGGTGACCACCTTCTGCGCACCGCCGACCGTCTACCGGATGCTCATCCAGGCCGACCTCGCCGGCGCCCGCGACCGTCTGTCGCTGCGCGAGATGGTCGGCGCCGGAGAGCCCCTCAACCCCGAGGTCATCGAGCAGGTCCACCGCGCGCTCGGCATCCACATCCGCGACGGTTTCGGACAGACGGAGACGACCGCGCAGATCGGCAACACCCCCGGCCAGCCGCTCAAGCCCGGCTCGATGGGGCGCCCGCTGCCCGGCTACGACGTGGTCCTCGTCGACCCGGTCACCGGCGCGGAGCGCACCGAACCCGGCGACGAG
>JASLFY010000127.1 GCA_030150425.1 Yimella sp.
CCTCGGCGACCGGGTCTCCACGGCGCTCGCGACCGAGCTGCAGCCGGAGTTGGTCGCCACCCGGATGGGTCTGGCCGTCGCCGACGTCCCGACCACCGACGCGATCGAGCTGCGCCCGATGACCGAGCAGCAGTTCGACGCGTTCATGGCGACCGAGCTCGAGCACTACGCCCAGTCGCTGTACGGCGCCGGCGGCTTCGCCACGATGGACGACGCCCGCGCCCGATCTCGCGAGCAGCACGACGAGCTGCTGCCGGACGGGCTGGCGACGAAGGGCCACCACCTGTGGTCGGCGTACGAAACCGGCGTCGACGAACCGGTCGGCGTCCTCTGGATCGCCGACGACGACAACTTCTCGTTCATCTACGACATCGCGGTCGACGACGCGCACCAGGGAAAGGGCCACGGCACCGCGATGCTCCGCGCCGGTGCTGCGGCCGTACACGACTCCGGTCGGGATTCGTTGTGGCTCAACGTTTTCGGCCACAACTCGAACGCCCGACGGCTGTACGAACGCGAGGGCTACGCGGTGAACGAGGAGATCTGGCGGGTGGCCGCGAGCTGACGCCTCCACCCCTACGGGGGTTGCGTCCGTCATGATGGAGCGCGGATTCGGCGAGCAAGGGGAGAAAAGTGCAGCAATCCGTGCGTCCGCAGCGTGTGCATCCGAAGGAGCAGACGTTCCGGCCCGACATCGAGGGGTTGCGCGCCGTCGCGGTGTTGATGGTGCTGCTCGCCCACGGTCGGGTGCCGGGGTTCTCCGGCGGTTTCGCCGGCGTCGACGTCTTCTTCGTGATCTCCGGCTTCCTGATCACCGGGCTGCTGGTCCGTGAGGCGGAGCGCGACGGGCGGATCTCGTACGTCGACTTCTGGGCCCGCCGCGCCAAGCGGCTGCTGCCGGCCTCCAGCCTGGTGCTGGTCGCGACGATCCTGCTCGCCTGGCTGGCCGTTCCGGCCGCGCTGTGGAACACCTTCGCGCGCGACATCATGGCCGCCGCCCTGTACGTCGTGAACTGGCGCTTCGCCGACCAGTCGGTCGACTACTTCGCCCACACCAACACCAGCCCGGTGCAGCACTACTGGTCGCTGGCGGTGGAGGAGCAGTACTACGTCGTGTGGCCACTGCTGCTCGGCCTGCTGCTGTTCGTCGCCCGTCGCGCCCACCTGAAGGTGCGGCCGGTGATGGCGGTCGGCCTCGGTCTGATCCTGGTTCCCTCGTTCGTCTGGGCGTTGATTTACACCCACAGCGAGCCGGCCAAGTCCTACTTCGTCACCACCACCCGACTGTGGGAGCTCGCCGCGGGCGCGCTGGTCGCCGTCGCCGGTCACCTGTGGATGCGCCTGTCCCGCCCGGCCGCGGCCATGGCCGCGATCGCCGGCGCCCTCGGGCTGCTGCTGACCGTGCCGCTGTCGAAGGCCGACGGGTGGCCGGGCACCAGCACCCTGCTGCCGGTCCTGGCGACCGCGCTGGTCATCATCGCCGGGTACACCCTGCGCGAGGGCGTGGTCCACCGCGTGCTCGCGTCGGCGCCGATGGTGTGGATCGGTGGTCTGTCGTACGGCATCTACCTGTGGCACTTCCCGCTCATCACCATCGCCGACCTGCACTGGGGCGAACTGGCCTGGCCGGTCGCGCTGGCCATCGCACTCGGGTCGGTCGTGCCCGCGTTCCTCACCCAGCGGCTGCTGGAGAACCCGGTGCGTTTCGCCGGCGCGCTCAAGCGCGCGCCGTGGCTGGCGATCGGTGTCGGCGCGGTCTGCACGCTGCTCGGTGTCAGCGCCGGCGGCGCCCTCGCCGCCGCGGGCAACGGCCAGGTGAAGCAGGCCGCCGCGTCCGACGTACGCGGGGTGGGCGACGCGATCAAACAGACGAAGAGCTCGGCGCAGCCGAAGAAGCCGGGGCAGCAGGCCCCGACCAACCCGCTGCTGCTGCCGCCCGACCCGTCGAAGATCGATCTGAACATCAAGTCGATCACCCCGGACCCGCTGCGGGCGAGCGACGACAACGCCAAGCACACCTGCCTGGTGCAGATCGAGGTGACGTCGGTCGACAGCTGCCCCGGCGGCGACCCGAAGGGCACCCGCACGATCGCCCTCGTCGGTGACTCGAAGGCCGACATGTGGTCCGACGCGGTGTCGAAGTACGCCGCGGCACACCACCTGCGGCTGGAGATCTACACCAAGGCCAGCTGCCCGCTGACCACCGAGCCGATCTACCGGACCGCCTCGGCCGGGCACAACTACCGGCAGTGCACGACCTGGGTGAACAAGGTGTTGCAGCGGCTGCAGACGTCGAAGCCGGCCGCCGTGGTCACCTCCGGTTACGCCGCCCACGCGCTCGCGCCGAACGGCACCGCGGACACCTCGCTGATGACCAAGGGCTACGTCGACGCGTGGACCAAGCTGAAGCGCTCGGGCATCCCGGTGGTCGCCATCGCGGACGTGCCCGACACCACCGGCAACGACACCACGATCTGCGTGTCCTCCCACCGCAAGAACGCCAACCAGGCGTGCGCGTACGAGAAGAACGACGGCTCCGGAACGCCCAGTCTGCGGGCCGCGGCCGAGCAGCTCGGCTCGCCGTTCGTGTCGGTCAACGACTGGGTCTGCCCGACGCAGAAGACCTGCCCGGTGGTCATCGGGAACGTGCTCGTCTTCCGTGACGACAAGCACCTCTCGGCGGCCTTCGTGAACTCGCTGACGCCGGTGTTCGAGGCGCGGATGGACCACGCGTTCGGAGCCGTCGGACTGCACTGATCCGCCGATTTCACGGATCGGCGGGGAGCCTGTAGAGTATGACGTCGTTGCCGGGAACGGCAGCAAGCACCCGTAGCTCAACGGATAGAGCATCTGACTACGGATCAGAAGGTTTGGGGTTCGAATCCCTACGGGTGCACTCTTCACCCCGCGAAGTTCTCGCTTCGCAGGCTCCGCGCGATACTTAGCGGGGACCCCAAAGATCTGTGTTGAGACAGAGGACGAAGCCCTGACCGGCGGAAACGCGGTCGGGGCTTCTGCTTTGTCCGAACGCCGATCGTATAGACCCTTGTTTATATAACTCATGACTCATAGTCTGGAGTCGTGACCGCGTTCGACATCCTGGGTGACCCCGTACGCCGCCGGCTGCTGGAATTGCTCGCCGACGGTGAGCAGACCGCCGGCGCGATGACCGCCACCGTCATGGCGGAGTTCGGGATCACGCAGCCGGCAGTGTCACGTCACCTGCGGGTGCTGCGCGAGGCGGGCTTCGTCTCGGCCCGGCCGGACGGCGCCCGTCGGCTCTACGTCGTACGACCCCAGGCGTTCGCGGAGATCGACGACTGGGTGCAGCGGTGCACCACCTTCTGGAACCAGCGACTGGACGCACTCGACACCGAGATCGCGCGCGGCCGGCGAGTTGAGGAGAAGCGATGACCGATCCGTTCCTGCGCGCGTTGACCGGACATCCGGGACGGCGGACGGTGAGTCTGCAGCGCGACTATCGGTGCGAACCGGCCGATCTCTGGTCAGCGCTCACCGAACCCGAGCGGCTCGCCCGCTGGTTCGGCCGACTGACCGAGGTTCCGGGCGGCGTGGGGGACTCCTTCACGGCGGAGCTCAGCGACGAACCCGGCGACGTCGGCCGCGGGCTGATTCGGGTGTGTGACGGTCGCAGCCGCCTCGCCTACTCGTGGCAGTGGGGCGACGAGCCGGCCGGCCTGGTCGACGTCACGCTCGTCCCGGTGCCCGAAGGGACGCGATTGTTCCTGACCCATGCCCTGCTCGGTGACCGTGGGATGGCCGGCTACGGCGGCGGTTGGGAGCAGATCCTCGGTGAACTGGCGCGAGCGTTCGACCCGGCCACCACGGCCGTCGTCGAGAGCGAGGCCGTCGGCTCGTGGCGGGAGCTGTCGACCGCGCCGGTGGAGATCGTCCGACGACTGGCCGCCCCGCCGGAGCAGGTATGGACCGCCTGGACCACCGTCCACGGGCTGCGCTCCTGGTGGTGGAGCCACTGGCCCGACGTTCAGTTCACCGTCGATCTGAAGATCGGTGGGGGCTACGCGATCACCGCCCCGCAGGGCGGGTTCACGGTGCGCGGCGACTACCTGGCGATCGAAGCACCGCACCATCTGGCCTTCACCTGGCAGTGGGTCGACGGCGACGGAGTCACCCGCGACGAGGCGTGCGACCTGGAACTGGTCGCGGACGGCAACGGCACTCTGCTCACGCTGCGCCACACCGGCCCGTGGCCCGACGACGCCGGCGCGGAGAACTATCGCATCGGCTGGACGCAGACCCTCGACTCGCTGGACCGACTCCTCAGCTGAGGATCGAGATCACCAGCGCGATGACCGCCAGCAGCGGGATCGCACCCTGGCGTACGGCCGCGGAGCGCTTGTCCGGGCTGCCCAGGAAGAGCACCGTCGCGGCGGCCAGCATCGAACCGGTGCCGAACAGCGCGAGCGTCTCGGCGATGTCGTCGTGGCCGAGGGCGTACGCGATCAGGCCGGCGCCGACCTCCAGCGCCAGGAACAGGTTGTAGTAGCCCTGGTTGTACGCCAGTTCGCGGGTCTGCTCGGCCTGTTCCGGGGTGGTGCCGAAGACCGCTCGGGCGCCGGGGGTGGTCCACCGCCACGACTCCAGCACCCAGATGTAGACGTGCAGCAGCGCGGCGAGGGTGGCGAGGACGAGACCGGTGATCAGCATGGGCTCATCGTGGCCCGCCCAGCAGGCGCTGCCAAGGCCGACGGGCGGCCTGCGACAATGGCTCGATGAGTTCTTCGACGGCTGTGCGTAGTCCGATGAGCCGAGCGACGATCGCCGCTGCGGTCCTGACGGTCGCGCTGAGCGGCTGCGGATCGTCCGTCGACTCGGCGACCGGCAGTTCGACGTCGACCGGCTCGACCACGTCGAGCGCCACGAGCTCCAGCGCCACCACCTCGAGCGCGAGCACCACCTCGTCGTCGGCCGCGACCTCGAGCACGACCGCGGCCTCGACCTCCACGGCCGCTGCGACGGGCAGCACCACCTGCCCCTCCACCGCCGAGCTGCTCGCCGCCTGGAAGGCCTACCCGCAGAGCGTCCCGGGCGTCACCGGCTTCTCGAACACCACCTGCTGGGACCACTGGGTGATCAGTTTCCCCGAGGGCCCCGGCGACGGCGCGATCGCGTTCTCGACCACCCCGAAACTCCACGTCACGACCCCGGCCGAGGCCGAGAAGTTCCACACCGAGGTGTGCGCCGCCAAGGACAGCCCGTCCGGCTGGAAGAACGACGAGAGCATCACCGTTTGCTGACCTCGGCGACACGATGGGGATGAGCTGGGCGGCGTTCGTCGGACTCGGCCTGATCGTCGGGCTGGGTGCCTTCGTACAACGGATCATCGGTTTCGGCCTCGCGGTCGTCGCGGCGCCCTTCGTGGTGATGGTCGAGCCGCAGGTCATGCCCGCCGCGCTCCTACTGACCGTGCTGCCGCTGCCCGCGCTGGAAGTGGCTCGGGGGTGGCGGCAGATCCGCTGGCCCTGGTTCGGGTCGGCGATGATCGGTCGCCTGGCGACCACCCCTCTCGGGGTCTACCTGGTCGCCGTCGCCTCCGCCGAGGTCGTCTCGCTGTCGGTCGCCGCAATGGTCCTGGTGGCGGTGGCCGGATCGATGACCCGGGTGCGGATCCGCGCGACGAACCCGCGCGCCCTGGTCGCCGGCCTGCTGACAGGCGTCTCCGCCACGGCTGCATCGATCGGCGGGCCGTTCCTCGGCCTGGTGCTGCAGGAGGAGCCGCCGCGGATCGTACGCGCGACCCTGGCACCGTTCTTCCTGGTCGGTGCAGCGGTCTCGTTCACCGCCCTGCTGGGCGCCGGCGAGGTGCACCGGGAGGCGGTGGTCGCGGGGATCGCCTGGCTGCCGTTCGTGGCCGCCGGCACGCTCCTGGCCCAACCCGTACGCCATCGGATCGACCCGCTGCTGTTCCGTCGGGCGATGTTGGCGCTCGCGACCGTCGCGGCGCTCGCGGTGGTGGCCCGGGTGGCGTTGGGCTAGGTCAGACCTTGTCGGCCTTCTGCGTCGCCGGGTCCCACTTGGTGATCCGCTCGTCCTGCCAGCCGCGCTCCTTCAGCGCCTGCCGCGAGAGGGTGCGCTGGGTCGGGGTCAGCCGGTCGAGGTAGAGCTTGCCGTCGAGGTGGTCGGTCTCGTGCTGCAGGCAGCGGGCGAACAGCCCGTGGCCCTCGTACGTCACCTCGTTGCCGTCCAGATCGATGCCGGTCACCCGCGCCCAGTCGGCGCGCGGGGTCGGGAAGTTCTCGCCGGGAACGCTGAGGCAGCCCTCCCAGCCGTCGTCCTCGTCCGGCTCGCCCGGGGGCACCACGCCGCGCTCGAGCACCGGGTTGATCACCACGCCGACGTGGTTCGGGGCATCCTCGTCCTCGTCGGGGCAGTCGAACACGAAGATCCGCAGCCGGGACGCCACCTGGTTGGCCGCGAGGCCGACCCCGTTGGCGGCCTCCATGGTGTCGAACATGTCGGCGACCAGGGTGCGCACCTCGTCGGTGATCTCCTTGACCTTCTTGGTCGGCTGGTGCAGCGCCTTGTGTCCGATGATCGTGATGGGGCGGACGGCCATGGTGTCTCTTCCGTCGTACGGGCGGGGTTTCCGACCGCCGATTCTACGGCCGGTCGGGCCGGGTTTCGTTCAGCGGTTCAGCGGCTCAGCGGTCGCGGTCGCGGTCGACCCAGTGCACCTTGGTGGAGTCCTCACGGCTGACCGCCCAGGCTCCGCCGCTCTCGTCCCCCACCTCATGCAGTTCGGTGCCCATCCGGTGGTCCGGCGTGGCCTCGGTCGGCTGCGGGCCGCGCAGTAGTCGTTCGCGCAACGGCGTACGCGCCTGCGTGCGGTAACGGTCGACGTACGACCCGAGCCGGGAGAGCGCGTCCTCGTCGAGGGCGCGGCTGACGACGTCCGGGGCGGCCGCCGGTTCGAGGGCGCGCGGCAGGTTGGGGTCCGTGTCGTCGATCCGGGTGGCGCCGGCGGCGACCGGCACCATCGGCGGGGGCGGCTGCTCGTCGGCGAACAGTTCGCCGCAGATCTGCCGGTAGGCGCTCTCCGGATGCGGGATCCAGCGGATGTCGCGCAGCGCCTGCTCCTGGCCGGCGCTCTCCATCACGAACTCGCCGTAGCCGAGGATCCGACCCAGCAGCGGCTGGTTGAACGACATGTCGGTGACCTTCGACAGCGGCATCATCGCGGTCTTCTGGTTGAAGACACCGCGCCGCCAGACCAGGCGCTGGTTGGTCGCCATGAACCAGTCGCGGCTCCACAACCACAGCGTGATCAGCGTGTAGACCGTCATCGCGGCCAGGACGTACCAGGTGGCGTTCGTGACGGCCCCGAGCGAGGGCGGTGCGGTGAACCCGATCGCGATCGTCAGCACGAAACCGGCGAACAACGCGAAGAAGGTGCCGAAGAGCGACATGGCATGGGGGCGGTGTACGACCACCATGCGTTCGCCGTCGACCAGGAACCGGCGCATGGCCGCCGCTCCGCGCGGATCGACCAGTTCCATCGGACTACTTGCCGAGGATCGCCTGGAAGAACTTGCCGATGTTCTTCACGCCGCTGACCAACAGGTCCCAGATCGAGTGGACGATGTCGGCGGACTTGTCGGGGTTGGTGAAGATGGCATAGAGAACGAAGGCGAAGATCACCCAGATGGCGATCTTCTTGATCTTCTCGGTTGCCATGGTTTCCTCCGGTTCGCGGCCGCTGTCGGTGCCCTGCCGGGCACGGTCCGCAGGCCAGTCTGCCAGGTGAGGCAGGTGTGACGCGCGTGGCGGGCGTTCCGGGTGTGTCGCGCGGAGCCCCGCCCGGACTACTGTCGGCGCCGTGGATCCGCTCGCCAGAACCCTCCGTACGGCGCTCGACGACGAGCTCGCCGGCCGCCCCCGCGCGGCGCTCGCCGCTGCGACCGCACGCCTGTCTCAGCGCTACCGCGCCGTCGACGCGGCCCGCGAACCGATCCTCACCGACGAGACGGACGTCGCGGCGTACGCGGCCTACCGGATGCCGGCGACGTACGCCGCGGCCGAGCGCGCGCTCGACCTCGCAGCCCGCTGCTTCCCCGACCCGATCGACTCCGTGGTCGACCTCGGCGGCGGTACCGGAGCGGCGGCCTGGGCGGCCCACGCGATCTTCGAACCGGCCGACGTACGAGTCCTGGAGCAGGTCGACCCGGCGCTCGCGGTCGGTCGCCGGCTGGCGCAGGACGTCCTCGACGCCCGCTTCGAGCGCTGGCGGTTGGGGGAGGCGGTGCCGGCCGCCGACCTGGTGTCGATCTCGTACGTCCTGTCCGAACTGACTGCGGCGCAGCAGGATTCGATAGTCGACGCCGCGCTCGGGGCGGCCGGGAAGGCGATCTTCGTCATCGAGCCGGGCACCCCGGACGGCCACCAGCGGATCCTGTCGGCGCGAGCCCGGCTGGTCGCCGCCGGCTGGACGGTGGCCGCGCCCTGCCCGCAGTCGGGAGCCTGCCCGGTGGTCGCACCGGACTGGTGCCACTTCGCGGCCCGCGTCGAACGCTCCGCGGTGCACCGGCAGGTCAAGGGCGGCGACCTGTCGTACGAGGACGAGAAGTTCTCCTTCGTCTTCGCCGTCCGCTCGTCCGCCGAACCGGCGGCGGCACGGGTGTTGCGCCACCCGGTCAAGCGCAAGGGCTACGTCGAGCTGACCGTCTGCGACGCCGAGGGCGGCCACGGCCGCCAGGTCGTCAGCAAGAAGCACGGTCCGGCGTACAAGGCCGCGCGGGACCTGCGCTGGGGCGACCCCTGGGGCGCGGTCCCGGCGCGGGATTGACCCGTTCATCCGGCCGACTCCCCAACAACTGCTTGACGGTTGCGTTGCGCGGGTGTTGACTGTCAAACATGTCTTTGGGAGATGATGCTCGGCCCACCGCCGACGAACTGCGCGCGGCCCGGGCGTACGCCCACCCGCTGCGCCTGCGCATGCTGTCGCTGCTGACCGGGGTCGAGCTGAGCGCGGCCGAGGTGGCTCGCGAGCTCGGTATCACCCAGGCGAACGCGAGCTACCACCTGCGGACGCTGGCCGACGCCGGCGAACTCGTGGTCAGCGGCACCGAGAAGGTGCGCGGTGGGGTGGCCAAGAAGTACCGCTATGTCGCCGGCGAGGCGGAGGAGAACCGCCGGAAGCGACCGCCGGTGGACCATTCGGTCCACGTCGCCCGCAACCAGGCGATGCGCGCCGCGCTCAACGGCGAGCTCGAGCGGCGCATCCCCCAGGCCGACAGGGGCCCGGCGCTGTTCGCCGACGCCGAGGTCTGGGTCGAACCCGACGTCTGGAAGAGGGTGCACGACCTGGTGGCGGAGGCGTCGATGCTGGTGCACGACCAGGCCGTGCCGCCGCGTACGCAGGGGGCCCGCCGGGTCTCCTTCGTCAGCTGGCTGTTCCCGATGGGAGCGACCGATGAAGCTCGCTGACGCCGCAGGAGTGATGCGACACAAGGACTTCCGCTGGTTCTTCGGCGCGACGACGATCAACCGCCTCGGCGGCATGATGACCCCGGTCACCATGGCGTTCGCGGTGCTGCACGTCGACAACTCGGCGGCGGCGCTGTCGCAGGTGCTCGCCGCGGAGATCACCGCGAACGTGCTCTGCGCGCTGTTCGGCGGGGTGATCGCCGACCGGTTCAGTCGCCGCGTGGTGCTGCAGTCGACCTATCTGTCCTCGGCGCTGGTGATCGGCATGACCGCGTTCCTGCTCGGCACCGGCCGCGCCACCGTTCCGCTGCTGATCCTGCTCGCGACGATCAGCGGCGGCACCACCGCGTTCGCGATGCCGGCCATGCAGGGGATCGTTCCGCAGCTCGTGCCGCGCGCCGACCTGCAGCAGGCGAACGCGCTGATGTCGTTCGTGCGCAACGGTGCCCAGTTCCTCGGGCCCGTCCTCGGCACGATGCTGGTCGCCTTCGCCGGACCGCAGTGGGCGCTCGCGATCGACGCCGGTTCCTACGTCGCCGCGAGTCTGTTGCTGCTCCCGGTCGCCCTACCCGCGGTCGTACGCGGCGACACCGGCATCGTCCAGGAGCTGCGGGAGGGCTGGGGAGAGTTCCGTTCGCGCACCTGGCTGTGGGTGATCGTGGTCGCGTTCGGGGTGCTCAACGCCATCCAGTCCGGCGTCATCGGGGTGGTCGGCCCGGTGCTCGCCAAGAACACCGAGTCGCTCGGCATCCGTGGCTGGGGTCTGGTGATGGGCACCGAAGCGGTCGGCATGTTGCTCATGTCGGTGGTGCTGCTGCGGCTGCCGATGCGGCGCCCGTTGCTGGCCGGAATGGGCGCGATCGCCATGATGGGACTGCCGATGCTGCTGCTCGGCCTCCATCCGGTCACCATCCCGTTGATGATCGCCGCCCTGTTCGCCGGCGCCGGGTCGGAGACCTTCGGCACCGGCTGGAACGTCGCCCTGGGCGAACACATCCCGTCGGCGATCCTGTCCCGGGTGAGCAGCTACGACATGGTCGGCTCGTTCGTGGCGATGCCGATCGGTCTGCTCGCCTATGGCTGGCTCGCCTCGGCCGTCGACCACCGGATCCTGTTGCTGGTCAGCGGGATCGCGTACGCGATCATCGCGCTCGGCACCCTCGCGGTGCCGTCGGTACGGACCATGCGCCGGGCGGAGGAGCCGGAGGCGGCGCTCGCCGCCTGAGCGTCAGACCACGCCGTACAAGCGGTCGCCGGCGTCGCCGAGGCCCGGCACGATGTAGCCCTGCTCGTTGAGCTTCTCGTCGATCGAGCCGGTGACGAGGGTGACCGGGATGTTCAGCCCGGCGAGGTCCTTCTCCAGGAAGTCGATGCCCTCGGGCGCGCAGAGCAGGGTGACGGCGGTGATGTCGTCGGCGCCGCGCTCGGCGAGGTAGTGGATCGCCATCGCGAGCGAACCGCCGGTGGCCAGCATTGGGTCGAGCACGTAGACCTGGCGGCCGGACAGGTCGTCGGGCAGGCGGTTGGCGTACGTGATGGCCTCGAGGGTCTCCTCGTTGCGCTGCATGCCCAGGAAGCCGACCTCGGCGCTCGGCAGCAGTCGGACCATGCCCTCGAGCATGCCCAGGCCGGCGCGCAGGATCGGCACGATCAGCGGCTTCGGGGTGCTCAGCTTGATGCCCTGGGTGGGGGAGACCGGCGTCTCGATGTCGAACGGCTCGACGCGCACGTCGCGGGTTGCTTCGTACGCCAACAGCGTCATCAGCTCCTCGGCCAGTCGGCGGAAGGTCGGGGAGTCGGTCCGCTTGTCCCGCAGATAGGTCAGCTTGTGGGCGATGAGCGGGTGGTTGGCGACGAGAACACGCATGGAGGAAACTCTACGGGTGGATCGGCCCGCTGACGACGCGATGACGTACGCCCTCGACATGGAACATGCGTTGGACGAAGCGCGTGCCGCGCTCGCCACCGACGACGTCCCCGTGGGGGCCGTGGTGCTCGACGCCGACGGGACCGTGATCGGCCGCGGCCGCAACGAACGGGTCCACGGCAAGGACCCCCTCTCGCACGCCGAGATCGTCGCGATCCGCGACGCCGCCGCGGCGCTGGGGAACTACCGACTCGACGACTGCACGCTGGTCGTCACCCTCGAGCCGTGCCTGATGTGCACCGGCGCGGTGATGCAGTCGCGCATCGGTCGGGTGATCTTCGGCGCGTGGGACGCGAAGGCGGGCGCCTGCGGCAGCGCCTGGGACGTCGTCTCCACCAACCGCAGTCCGCACAAGCTGACCGTGACCGGCGGCGTACGCGAGGCGGAGTGCGCGCAGTTGCTCACCGACTTCTTCCGCGCCCGACGCAAGAAGTGACCCGCACGAAAACGAAGAACGGCCCCGCAGCTGCGGGGCCGTTCCGTTTGGCGGTGGCGGAGGGATTTGAACCCTCGGTGGGGGTTAACCCACAAACGCTTTCGAGGCGTTCTCCTTAGGCCGCTCGGACACGCCACCGCCGG
>JASLFY010000149.1 GCA_030150425.1 Yimella sp.
CTGCAAGTCGCGGTCGGCGTTGATCTGCTGGATCCAGGCCGGGAACTTCGCGACCTGGTCGGCGCCGTACGGCACGTCGCCGATCACGCCGAAGGTGTAGGTCGAGCGCTCGTTCGGCGCGGCGTGCGCGGCGGGAGCGGCCAGCGAGAAGGTGGCGGAGCAGGCGGCGACGACGGCGGTCGCTGCGAGGGCGCGATGACGCATGAGAAATCCTCGGGGTGGGGGAAACGGATGCGTCTCGCACCATCCCGCGAGCGCCGGTGGCGGCCGGCAAACCGCAGTCGACGAACCGGGGAACAGTCGTCGAAGAGATCAGCCGTCGATCTCGCTGCGGTCCCGTCCGACGTCGCGCAGCCGGGTGTCGAGCGTGACCCGCTGGTCGAAGACGAAACACTCACCCTCGAAGTCGGCGTCGGCGTCCGGCACCTGCTGGAAGTAGTTGAGGATCCCGCCCTGCAACTGGTGCACCTGCAGACCGAGGTCCTGCATCCACGGGCTCGACTTCTCGCACCGGATGCCGCCGGTGCAGTACATCGCGACCTGCTTGCCCTCCGCGCGCCACTGCGCGGCGTGCTCCTCGACGTACGCCCGGAAGTCGCGGAAGTTCACCACCCCGGGGTCGATCGCGCCGCGGAACCGGCCGACGGCGTACTCGAAGGAGTTGCGGTTGTCGAGCAGCACCACGTCGTCACGCTCGATCAGCGCGCGCCACTGCTGCGGCGGTACGTCGGTGGCCGCCACGTCGTCGATCCGCGCGGGCATGTCGAGCCCCTCCACGCCCAGCGGCACGATCTCGCGCTTGGCCTTGATCAGCATGCGGGAGAACGGGATTCGTTCGTACGCGGTCCGCTTGTACGTAATCCCGTCGAATGCGACGCCGACCAACGGGTCCGAGGCCGCCTCGTCGACGAAGCGCGCGACGCGCTCGTCGGGGGCGGCCAGCATGCCGTTCACGCCCTCGCCGGCGACCAGGACGGTGCCGAGCATCCCCTCGGTGAGTTCGCGCAGCCGGTCGCAGACGGCCTCGACGTCGTCGATGCGGACGAAGCGGTAGAAGGCGAGGTGGGTCCCGGTCACCGGTCCATGGTGCCAGCTGACATTTGTCATGGGCCAACCGTGACGTCGCGCCCGGAACGGTGCGAACCCGCGCGCCTAGCCTGCTGCGCGGGAGGGTGTCGGACGGGCTTCAGGGGGTTCGTTCGGCGCCGTCCCGGTCAGCCTGCGACGGTGCCGACGGGTGTGAGGACGCCGCTCGACGTCGTGAGGTGATCCGACAGCCAGGACAGCGCAGGGGCCCGCACGGATTCGTAGTTTCCGAAGTTGTGGCCACCGTTGCGCACCACGATCAACCGCGCCACCATCGGCGGACGGACCGACCTGATGAAGTGCTGGGTTCCGGTCAGACCCTCGATCCCCGGCTCCAGGGAGCCGATGGTCGCCAACACGTTGATCGGCGGCGCGGGCAGGTGCAGCAGCCGCCAGTTCAGGTCGTTGAGGTCCCGCGTGGTGGTCGAGCGAACCCACAGGTCTCCGGTGGTCGCGTCCTTCCGGGCGTTGTAGTAGCCGGACAGGGAGACGACGGTGGTGAACTGGTGCGGGTCGAGCATCGCCAACTTCGTGGCGCAGTAGCCGCCGGTGGACTGTCCCATCGCGCCCCAGCCAGCGGAGGTGACGCGCAGGTGGGCCCGGAGGTCGGCGGGTACGTCCCGGGTGAGGAACGTCACCACGCGTGGGCCGTGCGGGACGTCGGTGCACTCCGTGTCGCGCGGCGGCACCAGCGTGGGGTTCAGCATGACCAGGATCATCGGCCGCAGCCGTCCCGCAGCGATGCCCTCGCTCAGCGCGTCCGCGAAGCCCATCCGGGTCACCAACTGCTTCACGTCGCCCGGATACCCGGGGAACACCTCGACGGCCGGGAACCTGTCCTGGGCGTGCGCGGCCTGGAAGTACTGCGGTGGCAGGTAGACCAAGGCGTGGGCATGCTGCCCCGACAGCCGCCCGGACAGTTCGACCGAACCCAGCTCACCGCGGGTGCCGTACTGATCGGGACTGGACCATCCCGTGGTGGCGATCGCCGGAGCGCCCTGTGCCACAACGTGTTTCGAGCCCGGCCCAGTGCTCCAGGCACCGGTGCTGCTGCTCGTGATCAGCGCATGCGATCCGAACAGGTCCGACCATGAGCCGTAGAACGACCCCCAGTCGTTCACCGCGACGGCCGCCAACAGGACCGCCAGTGCTTGCGCGACCACCACGAGCACCGCGCGATGGGCGAGCCGAACCCAGCGGCGCCGCCAGCCGGGGACGGCCCACACCGCCGCGGCGGTGACGACGACCAGCGCGGTGGTGACGAGCAGAAGGAAAGGCGTCCCGACCAATGACACCCGAGGACGGTAAGCACGGCACCTCGGAGGTGTCGGGTCTTTGTCTGGGAGCCCGCTGGTGACCGCGACACGCGGACCCCACCGGGCCCACGTACGGGTCGTCAGCGCAGCTGCGGCAGCAGCGCCGCGACCTCCTCGAGGGTGTCGACCGACCCGGCGTACGGCCCGGCCGGGCGCGGCCAGTGGGTGATCACGTCGGTGAACCCGAGCTCGGCGGCCCGCTCGGCCATCTCCACGAACCGGTCACGCGACGACAGCGAGAACTCGTGGCCGGCGTCGAGGTGCAGGTAGCGCGGGAAGTCGGCGTGGTCCCGGCCCGCCTTGTCGAGGGCGGCGTCGACGCGGCCGCCGAGCTCGCGCAGCGAGGCCCACCAGGCCTCCTGGTCGTCGCCCTTCAGTCCGGTGGTGACCCAGCCCTGCCCGAGTTCGACGGCGAGCCGCACCGAGCGCGGGCCGTTGCCGGCCATCAGGAACGGGGTGCGGGGCTGCTGCGTCGGCCCGGGCGCGGTGGTCAGGTCCCGGATGACGTACCACTCACCCTCGTGGTCGACGGTGGGCTCGGTCAGCAGCCGGTCCAGTAGCCGGGCGAACTCCTCGAACCGGTCCACCCGCTGCTTCACGGTCAGCTCCGCGCCGCCGAGGATGCGCGAGTCGAGGTCGCCGCCGGTGCCCAGCCCGAGCAGGAACCGCCCGGCGGAGATGTCGTCGAGCGCGGTGATCTCGCGCAGGAAGGCGCCCGGGTGACGGAAGTTGGGCGAGGCGACGAACATGCCCAGCTGCAGCCGCTCGGTCACCGTCGCGGCCGCCGTCAGAGTGGTCGTCGCGGAGAACCACGGCGAGTCCGGCAGACCGCCCCAGGTGATGTGGTCGTACGTCCACCCGTGGTCGAACCCCAGTTCCTCGGCCCGCTGCCACAGGCCCTTGGCCGTCGCCCAGCGATGCTCGGGAAGGATCGTGATTCCGAAGCGCATGCGCCAAGCGTCGCACGTCCGCCGTACGGCCCCCGTCGGACGCTAGGCCGACCGCGGGAAACGGCCGAAATCAAGGGCCGACGGTCGGAACCGCGACCTACAGTGGACGCCGTGTCAGCGCCCGGGCGCACGTGGACCACCCGCGACGTCGCCGTAGAAGAACAGTTCGTCGCCTGGCAGCAGATCGTCGACGAGACCTACCTGCCGGTGCGGATCGACCACGGCCCCGACCAGGTCGCCGGCTTCCGCTCGAGCCTGACCGCCCACCGGATCGGCGACCTCGTCGTCTCCCGGTTGCGCTCCGACCCGCAGTCGGTGCACCGCACCGCCGACCTCGTCGTCTCCGCACCGGGCGACGTGCACTTCCTCAACCTGCCGACCAGGGGCAGCGGCCTGGCGGTGCAGGATGGGCGGTCCGCCGCCACCATCCCGGGCGACTTCGTGCTGGTCGACGGGTCACGGCCGTTCAGCCTGGCCTTCGTCGAACCGTTCGACCAGATCGCGCTGATGATCCCGACCCCGCTGATCGAGCCGCTGCTGGCCAGCCCGACCGACAGCACCTGCCGGACCGTCTCCGGGAGTTCCGCGTCCGGGCGGGTGGCCGCTGCCGCCGTACGGGCCCTCGCCGCCGCGTTGGTGCACGACGCCGCCCCCGCCGACGCCCGCACCGTGGGCAGCCTCACCGACCACGTCGTCGGGCTGGTGGCCCTCGCCCTGACCGGGGTCACACCGAGCACGTGCGGCGACCCGCGGACGGCACACCTGCAGGCCGCGCTGGACGAGATCGACCGGTCGTACGCCGACGCGGACCTGCACCCCGCTGTCGTCGCGGCGCGGATCTGCATCTCGGTCAGCTACCTGACCAAGCTGTTCGCCGCCCGCGGCACCACCTTCGGACGCGCGCTGTCCCAGCGCCGCCTGGACCGGGCGTACGCCCTGCTCGGGGCGCACGATGAAGGAACCGTCACCCAGATCGCGTACGCCTGCGGGTTCACCGATCCGGCGCATTTCAGCCGATCCTTTCGCAGTCGGTTCGGGATCACCCCGTCGGCCCGTCGGAGCGGGGCGGTGCTGCAAACGGCAGCGGCGCGCGCAAGCGCCCCCGACAACGCGGAGCCGGGCCGCTCCCCCCGCGACCCGGCTCCACCCCCTGCGCTCAACGCCTGATGTGTTTCAGGTGTTGAATCGATCCCGGCCCGTACACGGTGCCGGTCTCGAGATCCAGGTCCGCCAGCGTCGCGAACCAGAGGGACGACCCCTGGACCTCAACCGCCAACGGGCGGTCGGTGGTCAGCGCCGTCCACCGCTTCGTGCCGTTGATGCCGGTGATCTTGCCGCCGAACAACTCCGCGACGTAGATCGTGCCGTCCGGCCGCACCGCGATGTTCGTCGCGCCGAGGAAGCCACCGGCCACCATCCGCGACTGTCCCGTTCGGGGGTCGACCCGGTAGACCTTGCCGCGGGCGCCGAGGCTGCCGTCCTCCGGTCCGCCCGGCAGTGCGCTCACCCACAGCTTCCCGGCCGACCATTCCACGTCGGTCGGCACCGGCTCGAAGGCGTACGTCACCCCCACCACGCAGTCCGGAAGGCCCAGCGAGCTCGCCATCTGGGCGGTCACGACGATCGGTTGGGTGGGCAACACCGCCAACGTCGAGATACGACCGCTGGCACTCACCTTCAGGATGTCGTTGCCGGCCGCATCGGCGACCGCCCAGTTGCCGTCGCCGAGCCAGGCGACCGCGTACGGGTGTGAGTCGACCACCCCGGTGTACGTCGCGTCCCCGCCGCTGAGCTGGCTGAACACCGCATCGGCACACGGGTTCCCGCCGGCGACGACGCCGTACGTCACCCCACCGTCCGGGTTGCGGGTCGCCTCGTAGGCCCCCAGATCCACGCGCCGCGACGAGTGCGGCCCGACGATCTGCAGATAGCTGCCTGCCGCATCCGATCCGGTGTAGGCGTAGGTCCGACCGTCCGGCGCGACATCGATGCCCGCCGTTTCACCGGCGGTCGTGGCCAGGACCGTCTTGTGCCCCTTGGCGTCATACCGCGTGACGGTGCCGGTGAAACCGTCGGTCGCCCACACCCGCTGCCCACGAACCGCCAGTTGGAAGGGCGCCAACACATCGGCATCGACCGTCGTCGACCAGCTGTGACCGTGTCCGCCGTGCGCCTTTTGACCGTGTTGACCACCCGCGCTCGCGGCCGACACATTCGCCCCCGCCAGAGCCAGTGCGCCCGCGACCGCGAGCGCACCCGTTCTCGTGTTCCTCCGCATCAGATTCCCCTCCCGGTAGTCCTGCGCGAACCATCGTCGCGCGGATGTCCGGGAGGGGGACAGGACAGGAGCGCACTGCTGCTTGTCGCAGACGGCACAGCTGCGCAGCGGCCCGTCGTCAGCCCGCGGCGGAGTCCGGCCGGCGCCCCAGCTCGTGGGAGAGGGCCTCGAGCTCGTCGCCGCCGGCCATCTGGGCGGTCAGCTCGTCGAGACTCAGCTCGGCGCGCGGCTTGTCGAGCACGACCGCGCCCAGCTTCAACACCACGAACCGGTCACCGACCAGGTGGGCGTGGTGCGGGTTGTGGGTGATGAACACGACGCCGAGGCCGGCGTCGCGGGCCTTGACGATGTACTTCAGAACGACCCCGGACTGGCGTACGCCGAGCGCCGCCGTCGGCTCGTCGAGGATGATCACCTTCGCGCCGAAGTAGATCGCCCGGGCGATCGCGACACACTGCCGCTGGCCGCCGGACAGCGCGCCGACCGGGCGGTCCAGGTCGGGGATGTTGATCCCCATCTTGGTCAGCTCCGCGCCGGTGATCCGCTTCATCTCGGCGATCTTCAGCAGCCCCAGCGGTCCGCGCAGGTCCTTGCCGAGGAAGAAGTTGCGCCAGACCGACATCAGCGGCGCCAGGGCGAGGTCCTGGTAGACGGTCGCGATGCCGGCGTCGAGGGATTCGCGCGGCGACCGGAAGTGGGTGAGCTCGCCGCCGACGTACATCTCGCCGGCGGTGTAGTCGTGCAGCCCGGCCATGATCTTGATCAGGGTCGACTTGCCGGCGCCGTTGTCGCCGAGCACGCAGGTGACCTCACCGGCGCGTACGTCGAGGTCGACACCGGAGAGGGCGTGGACGTTGCCGTACGACTTGCCGACGTCGACCAGGCGCACCAGCTCGGTGCCCTTGGCGGCACCGTCGTCGGCGGCCTTCTTCTCCAAGGTGGCGCCACTCATCGCTTCGCCGCCTCCCGTCGGATCCAGGTGTTCAGCAGGGTCGCACCGACCAGCATCACGCCCAGGAAGGTCATCAGCCAGTCGGGGTTCCAGCCGGCGTAGGTGATACCGAGGTTGGTCATGCCGTAGATCAGCGCGCCGAGCGAGGCGCCGACGACCGAGCCATAGCCGCCGGTCAGCAGGCAGCCACCGACGACCGCGGCGATGATGTAGATGAACTCGTTGCCGACGCCGAGGTTGGTCTGCACCGAGTCGAAGTTGAACAGGGTGTGCATGCCCAGCAGCCAGGCGCAGAACGCGACGAACATGTAGAGCCCGGTCTTGGTGCGCTCCACCGGAACGCCCGAGGCGCGGGCCGCGGCGTCGTCGCCGCCGGCCGCCTGGATCCAGTTGCCGGCGCGGGTGCGCAGCAGCACCACCGCGGCCAGGACGGTCAGCACGATCCAGAACAGCAGGGTGACCTTCAGGTTCACCGAGCCGACGTTGATCTCGGTGGCGAACACCTTCTGCGCCGAGGTGAAACCGTCCATGTCGGTGATCCGGGGAGAGGTCACCCCGCCGACGACCTTCTTGGTCAGTGCCAGGTTGCAGCCCTGCAGGATGAAGAAGGTGCCGAGCGTCACCAGGAAGCTGGGCAGCTTGGTGCGGTGCAGCAGCCACCCGTTGAACGCGCCGACGGCGAGCGCCAGCACCAACGACAGCAGCACCCCGACCCAGATGTTCAACCCGAACTGCCAGGCGAGGATCGAGGCGGACAGCGCCGACGTGGTCACCGCGACACCGGCGGAGAGGTCGAACTCGCCACCGATCATCAGCAGCGCCACCGGCACGGCCATCATCCCGATGGTCGAGGCCTGGTAGAGGATCGTGCCGGTATTGGTCAGGCTGCGGAACGGCTCCGCCACCGCCATGAACAACACGAACACGGCCACCGCGCCGACGAGGGCGCCGATCTCCGGGTAGGACAGCAGTTTGGCCATGGTCGGCCGGGCGGCGACCCGCTGGTCGTCGCCCGGCGCGGCTGCGGTGGCTGCTATGTCATTCATCCCTCAGCGGGTCCCTCCAGCGGCGAACTTGGCCACGGCGTCGACGTTGCTCTTGTCGACGAATGCCGGACCGGTCAGCGTCGGCTGACCGCCACCGATGGTGTCACCGTTGGTCTTGTAGAGCCACAGCGAGTCGACCGCGAGGTAGCCCTGCAGATAGGGCTGCTGGTCGACCGCCCACTCGATGTCGCCGGACTGGATGGCCTTCACCAGGTCGGCATTGGTGTCGAACGTGCCGACCTTGGCGCTGGAACCGGCGGCCTTCTTCGCCTTGACCGCGTTCAGCGTGATGTCGGCGTTCAGACCGATGACCCAGTCGATCTTCTTGTCCTGCTGCAGCTTCGCGGTCACCGAGGACAGCACGGACGGCAGGTCCTTGCCGTTGACATACAGGGTCTGGGTGCCGGGCACCTTCTCCTTCACGCCGGCGCAGCGGTCCTCGAGACCCACGTTGCCCTGCTCGTGGATGATGCACAGCGGCGCCTTCGCGCCGGCCGCCTTGATCTTGTCGCCGACGGCCTCACCGGCGGTCTTCTCCGGCTGGCCGAAGAAGCCGAGCATGCCGAAGCTCTGGTAGACGTCCGAACCGGAGTTCAGACCCACGACCGGGATCTTCGCGTTGACGGCGTTCTTGACGGCGCCCTTCATCGCGTCCGGCTTCGCCAGGGTGAGCGCGATGCCGTCGACCTTCTTGTCGACCGCCGACTGCACCAGGGCGGCCTGCTTGGTGCCGTCCGGGTCGGCGGCGTACTGCGGCTGCACGTTGTCCTTGTCGGCCGCGGCCTGCGCGCCCTTGCGGACCAGGTCCCAGAAGGTGTCACCCGGGCCGGAGTGCGTGATCAGGGAGATCGTCATCCGCGGGGTGTTCGCCTTGCCGGCGCCACCGCTCGCGCTGGTCTCCGTCGCCTTCTTGCCACCCGAACTGCTGCAGGCGGCCAGGCTCAGCGCCGCCACCATCGCGAGTGCGGTCGTCCGCACCACCGGCTTGCTCATCTTCGTTCCTTTCCGTCACGCCCTCGGGACGGGAATCGTGTCCGGTCTGGAGTGTTCCAGCCCGGCCCTGCCACCGGGTGACGCCACACCCGGGCGTTGCCACAACGTTGCCAACCGTCAGTGGGCGACGATCCGCATCAGATGGTTCACCGACGCGGCGACGTCGGCGATCGGGCCGCGCTCGCCGCCCTCCTCCGGCAGCATCGTGTCCTGCTCCAGGACGTACCAGCCGGCGTACCGCGCGGCTTCCAGGGCGTGGACGATCCGCTCGATCCGTACGTCGCCCCGGCCCAGCGGGACGTACATCCCGGCTCGTACGGCCGCCGCGTACGTCATCCGTCCCGCCCGGACCTCGTCGGCCAGGTCGAGGCGTACGTCCTTGAGGTGGACGTGACCGATCCGGTCCGGGTGGCTCTCGGCGATCGCCACCGGGTCGCCGCCGCCGATCAGCAGGTGGCCGGTGTCGAGGCACAACGCGATCGCGCTGCCATCGAGCACCCGCCGGGTCTCCTCGCCGGACTCGACCATGGTGCCGACGTGGGGATGCAGCGTGGCGTGCAGACCGTTGTCGCGCGCGGTTTCATGGATGCGGTCGAGGTTCGCGAGCAGGGTGATCCACTGGTCCTCGGTGAGCTCGGGCCGCGAGTCGTAACCGTCGGCGCCGGTGGCCGCCGCGATCACCACGGTGTCGGCCTGGGCGCAGACCAGGGCGTCGATCGCCTGCTGCACCGCCGGCAGCGGGTCGTGGTCGGGGTCGTGCAGGACCACCGGGACGAACTGGCCGACCGCCCGCAGCTCGAACTCGCCCAGCTTCGCCACCTTCGCGGCCGGGTCGTCGGGCAGGAACCCCTCCGGTCCGAACTCCGTTGCGGTCAGGCCGAGTTCGGCCATCTCGCCGAGCACCGTGTCGGCGTCGAGCTGGCGCCCCCAGTCGGGCACCTCGCAGACGCCCCAACTGATCGGTGCGGCGGCGATCCGCGAGGCGATGGCGGTCATCGGCGGCTCACGACGACGGGATCTCGTCCATCGACACGACCCGGTTCCCGGCCCGCGACATCTCGCACGCCTCGGCGATCCGGAACGCCTGCAGCGCGTCGGCGACGGTGCACGGGCTGGGGATCTTCCCGGCGGCGACGTCGAAGAAGGCGGTGAGTTCGGCGACGTACGCCGGCCGGAAGCGGTCCATGAACGTGTGGTGGACCGGGCCCTTGGGCCAGTCGATGCCGCCCTCGGCCGACTGCATCGCCAGCGAGTCGTCCAGGCCGACGGACATCGAGCCCTTGCTGCCGAACACCTCGGTGCGTACGTCGTGGCCCTGGCCGTTGTAACGCGTCGAGGAGATCTGCACGACGGTGCCGGAGTCGAGGGTCAGCATCGCGCCGCCGGTGTCGTAGTCGCCCGCCTCGACGAAGAAGGCGGCGCCCTGGTTGCCGCCGGTCGCGTAGACCGTCGCGACCTCCCGACCGGACACGAACCGTACGACGTCGAAGTCGTGGACGTTGCAGTCGCGGAAGATGCCGCCCGAGGTCGGGATGTAGTCGGCGTGCGGCGGTGCCTCGTCGAGGGTGTGGCTGCGGATGGTGTGGATGAAGCCGAGTTCGCCGTCGGCCACCGCCTGCTGCACCCGCTGGTAGCCGCGGTCGAACCGGCGCTGGAATCCGACGTGGACCGGGGTGTCGCTGTCCTGCGCGAGCCGGGTCAGCTCGATCGTCTCCGCCAGTGTGGCCGCGACCGGCTTCTCGCAGAAGGTCGCGACGCCCGCCGCGATCGCCGTACGCAGCATCGGCGCGTGACCCGGGGTCGGAGTCGTGATGACCAGTCCGTCGAGTCCGGCGGCGAGCAGCTCCTGCTCGGAATCGACCGCGCGGGCGCCCAGCTCCGCGGCGACCTTCGCCGCCTGCGCCCCGTTCACGTCATGGACGATCAGCTCGTCGACGGCGTCCAGGGAGTTGAGCGTCGCGGCGTGGAAGGCGCCGATGCGCCCCACTCCGGTCAGTCCGATGCGCATGCGGGTTCCTCTCGGATTCACGGGTTTGTCAGGACATTATGCCCACGGGTGTCGCGGATACCAGCGGGTATCGGGCAACCCTGCCAAGATGGCGCGCATGAGCCCCTTCTCCCGCCCCGACCGCCAGGACATCGTCAGCGACCTGGTCGCCAACGTCGCCCAGGTCCACGTGCAGGTCGGCGACAAGGTCACCGCCGGGCAGGAGCTGGTGTTGCTCGAGTCGATGAAGATGGAGATCCCGGTCGTGCCGGAGTGGGACGGCACCGTCACCGACGTACGCGTGGTGCCCGGCGACGTCGTCCAGGAGGGCGACGTCCTCGTCGTCCTGGAGTAGTCGCGCGGCTGTCCCGCCGGCCGGAGGAGGGTTCCTCGACCGAAGACGCTTTGCAAAGCTCCGCTGGTCGAAAAAGCCTCCTCCGACAGCGCGGTCCGACCGACTACTCCTGCCCCTGCTCCGCCCACCAGCGCAGCAGCTCCGCCTTCGCGGCCTCCTCACCGACCGGCCCGGCGTCGAGCCGGAAGGCGAGCAGGTGCTTGTACGCCCGGCCGAGCAGCGGCCCGGGCCGGATGCCGAGCGTCTCGGCGATCTGGTTGCCGTCGAGCTCGGGGCGCACCTTGCCCAGTTCCTCGGCCGCCATCAGCCGCGCGATGCGCCGCTCCAGGTCGTCGTACGTCGCGGCGAGCGCCGCGGCCTTGCGCCGGTTGCGGGTCGTGCAGTCCGAGCGGGTCAGCAGGTGCAGCCTCGCGAGCTGGTCGCCCGCGTCGGTGACGTAGCGGCGTACGGCCGAATCGGTCCACTCGCCGTCGCCGTAGCCGTGGAAGCGCAGGTGCAGCTCGATCAGCCGGGTCACGGCCTTGATCGTGTCCTTGTCGAAGCGCAACTCCCGCATCCGCTTGCGGGCCAGCTTCGCGCCGACCAGCTCGTGGTGGTGGAACGAGACGCCGCCGCCGGACTCGAACCGGCGGGTGGCCGGCTTGCCGATGTCGTGCAGCAGCGCCGCCAGTCGCAGCACCAGGTCGGGGCCGGGCACCTCCATCGGCTCCTCGAGCCCGCTGACCGTACGCGGCCCCTCCAGCGCGATCGCCTGGTCGAGCACCGTCAGGGAGTGTTGGTAGACGTCCTTGTGGCGGTGGTGCTCGTCGATCTCCAGCTTCAGCGCCGGCAGTTCGGGCAGCATCTGGTCGGCCAGGCCGGTGTCGACCAGCAACTCGAGGCCGTCGTGCGGGTTCGCGCCGAGCAGCAACTTCACCAGCTCGTCGTGGATTCGCTCCGGCGAGATGATCGCCAGGGTCTCGGCCCGCTCGGTCATCGCGGTGACCACCGCGGGCGCCGCGGTGAACCCCAACTGGGAGACGAACCGGGCGGCCCGCATCATCCGCAGCGGGTCGTCACCGAACGACACCTCCGCCGGCGCGGGCGTGACCAGCTCGCGGCGGGCGAGGGCGCCCAGTCCGTCGTACGGGTCGACGAACTCCAGGTCGGGCAGTCGCAACGCCATCGCGTTGACGGTGAAGTCTCGCCGGACCAGGTCGTCGTTCAGGTTGTCGCCGAAGGCGACGATCGGCTTGCGGGTGACGCCGTCGTACGCGTCGGCCCGGTAGGTGGTGATCTCCACCTTCCACTCGCCGCGCTGGGCGCCGATGGTGCCGAACTCGCGACCGATGTCCCAGGTGGTCGACGCCCACGGCTTCAGCAGGGCCTCGGTCTGCGCCGGCGACGCGGACGTCGTCAGGTCGATGTCGTGGCTGTCCCGGCCGAGGAAGGCGTCGCGTACGGGCCCGCCGACGAGCGCCAGTTCGTGGCCCGCGGCGACGAAGATCTCGCCCAGTTCGGTCAGCAGCGGAAGGTGCGGCGCGAGGCGCGCGACGGCGCGCTCGCGCAGCGCGGCGAGGGACGGTTCGGACTGGTTCGGCACCGTCAAAGGTTAGGTCGAACTCTTCGTTCCGGTCGCATCGCGTGGTTACAGTGACGGAATGACCCTCCAGATCCCACGAGCCAGTCGCCCTGTCCGGCGACTGCCGTCGTTGGAGGAGGTCTCCGCTGGTGGCGTGGTCATCGACGTCCGCGACGGAGTCGCCTGGTTGGCCCTGATCGCCCGCTACAACCGGGCCGGTCGACTCGAGTGGTGCCTGCCCAAGGGCCACGTCGAGGCGGGGGAGACGCTGGTCGAGACGGCGGTCCGCGAGGTGGCGGAGGAGACCGGCATCCACGGCCGGGCGCTGGTCACCCTGGGCACCATCGACTACTGGTTCTCGACCCCACGATTTCGGATCCACAAGCGCGTGCACCACTATTTGTTGGAGGCACTCGCGGGTGAGATCACGGTCGACAACGACCCCGACCAGGAAGCGGTCGACGCCGCATGGTTCCGGTTGGACGAGGTGGACGCCCGGCTGACCTTCGCCAACGAGCGCCGGATCGCCCACATGGCCTGGCGCCGCCTGGCCGGCACATCCTGAGCGGAGTGACCCGATGCGTCGTGTCGCGGCCTCGACCGTGGCGGTCCTGCTGCTGCTCGGATTCGGCCTGCTCGTTCCCCGCGCCGCCGCCGCGGCCGCGACCGCCGTCGTACGACTGGACCCGGCCAACTCCCTGATCACCGACGGCTCCGCCGACCTGGTGGTCACCGGAACCGTCGCGCCCGACACCACGCTGTCGAAGGCGACCGTGAGCATCGGCCTGTCCACCCACCTCGTCGACACCCTCGGCGCCGTCGACTCCTGGTACTCCGGCGAGTCGCGGCCCCCATTGGCGACCGTCGGCAGCAGCACGCTGGGGAAGATCCCGGCCGGATCCTCGAAGACGTTCAGCGTCACGATCCCGAAGGCGAAGCTGCCGGCCGGCTACAACCTGGCCGCGCTCCCGCTGTCGATCACCGTCGCGGAGAACGGCCACACCGTCACCACCCAGCGCAGCACCGTCCAGGTGCAGCGCAAGACTCCGACGAACCCGCTCGCGCTGGACCTCGTCGTGCCGCTGACGCTGCCGGCCGACCCCGCCCTGTTCGGCCCCGCCGGCGACGCCCGTACGAAGGCCTGGGCCGCGGCGATCGGGCCCGGGTCTCGGATCGACCGGCTGCTCACCGCGTTCCGCGGGATCGAGGTCACCTGGTTGGTCGACCCGGCCATGCTGAGCCCGGCCGCCGCCAGCGACGAGAACGTCCCCGCCGCGACCGAGGTCGCCGCCGACACCGGTCCGTCCACTTCCTCCCCTTCGGCGACGTCCTCGTCCTCCTCGCCCTCCGGCTCGTCCACCGCCTCCACCGCGAGCAGCTCGACCACCACCGATTCCGGCTCCGTCACCGGCTCCCAGGACATCTCCACCGACTCCGCCGACCTGCTCGCCGAGCGACTGCTCGGACGCTTGCAGTCCCTCGGCACCGGACAGTCGATCTGGTGGACGGCGTACGACGACCCGGACGTGACCGCGCTCTCCGGCTCGGCGCAGGGCAGGACGCTGCTGACCCGCCGACTGGCCGTCGCGTTGCCGTCCCAGCTGGCAGAGCTCTCCACCACCCGGGCGATCCTGCCGGTCGACGACCTCACCACCAGCTCGCTCGCCACGATCACCTCGACCTGGCGCTCCGCCGCGGGTTCCGGCACGAAGACCGGTCCGGTCGCGCTGCTGCCGCTGCGTACGGTCGCGAACTCCTCGACCGCGATCCAGACAGACCAGCGGTCCCTGGCCGGCACGTCCGGCGCACTGTTCTACTCCGACGACCTCACCGCCGACCTGACCGGCGCCGACCCGGCGGCCGGCGCGGCGCGGTTCCTGGCCGACACCCTCGCGATGTACCAGCAGCAGCCGAGCCGGCAGCGCTCCGTCGGCGTGGTGCTGCCCCGGCGGACCACCGCGTCGCCGGAGACCCTGGCCGCCGCGGTCCGCGCCACGACGGGCGCCGGCTGGGTGAAGACCCGCACCGCCGCCGCGGCCGAGGCGGCGCTGACGAAGGCACCGTCGGCGACCCTGCTGCCCCGCCCGCAGAAGGCGCCGAGCCCGGCGCCGGTCTTCCCGCTGAGCCGCGAACTGCTGGCCACGCTCGACCGGCAGCGGCACCGGATGGACGTCATCGCCGCGATCCTGGTCGACTCCGACGACGTCGTCAGCGCCCGTACGCAGGCACTCGACGTCATCGGATCCACCCGGTGGCGCGGGCAGCCGGCCGACCTGCAGACCACCAGCGGCCTGCTCGGCAAGGGCCTGCGCGGGATCGTCGAGAAGGTCTACGTGAAGCCGTCGTCGGTGAACTTCTTCGCCGACTCCGGCAAGCTGCCGATCACCATCGCCAACGACCTGAACCGCCCGGTCCACGGCATCTCCGTCGAACTCGAACCGCGCAAGTACCTGCTGCGGATCAAGCAGCAACCCGACCCTGTCGACCTGCGCGCCCAGTCCCGCAGCACCCTGCGCGCCGAGGTCGTCGCGATCGCCCCGGGCGACGTGAGCGTCGACGTGCACCTCTCCGATTCGGCCGGACGCCCGGTCGGCACCCCCGACGGAGTGAGGCAACTCAAGGTCAGCGTGCGCCCGACGTCCAGCTGGATCTACTGGGTGCTCGGTATCGTGGCCGGGTTGGTGCTGGTCATCGGCCTGTGGCGCAGCCTGCGCAGGGGTCCGCGTCGCGAGACCCTCGACCCGACGACCACGGCACCCACCCCGCACGACGCGATCGTGGCCACCGACCGACCGGCCGACCGCCACGACGACCGCGCTGAACCCCGTACCCGAGACGAAGGCACCCCCGATCCATGAGTGAGCAGGCTCCGGCCGCCGGATCCCGATCAATCCTCCGATCGAGTGCGGTCATGGCCGCCGGAACCTTGACCTCACGGCTGTTGGGCCTGGTCCGCACCGTGTTGCTGGTCCACCTCCTCGGCGCGACCACCGGCGTCGGAAACGCGTGGAACACCGCGAACACGCTGCCGAACATGATCTACATCCTGCTGGCCGGCGGCGTCCTGAACGCGGTGCTGGTGCCGCAGTTCACCCGCTCGCTCAAGCACGGCGACGGCGGCAAGGCCTACACCGACCGGCTGCTCACCCTCGCGCTGTCGATCCTGCTGCTGGTCACGATCGTCTTCACCGTCTGCTCGCCGCTGGTCTACCGGGTGATGGACCTGCAGGGCCACACCGCGGTCGGGGTCGGCACCGCCTTCGCGCTGCTGTGTCTGCCGCAGATTTTCTTCTACGGCCTCTACACACTGCTCGGCGAGGCACTCAACTCGCGTGGCCGGTTCGGCGCGTTCATGTGGGCCCCGGCGCTGGCCAACGTGGTGTCGATCCTCGGCATCGTCTGGCTGCTGGCGACCACCGGCGACGGGGAGATGCTGCGCGCCTCCGGCTGGACGACCGGCCGCATCATGATCCTGGCCGGCACCGCCACCCTCGGCATCGCCGCCCAGGCGCTGGTGCTGGTCGGGCCGCTGCGCAAGGCCGGCTACTCCTTCTCGCCGAGCTTCCAGTTCCGCGGCGTCGGCCTGCGGACGGCGTCCACCGTCGCGATCTGGGCGTTCGGTGCGGTCGTGGTGCAGCAGCTGGCGCAGATCGTCTCGATGAACGTCCTCAACAGCGTCCGCGAGGGCAGCGGTGGTTCGTTCACCCAGGCCCAGGCGTTCCTGCTGTTCATGCTGCCGCACTCCCTGGTCACGCTCAGCCTGGTGACCGCGCTCTACACCCGCCTGTCCCGGGCGGCGGCGGACGGCCGCAACGACGTCGTACGCCGCGACCTCGACACCGGTCTGCGCCTGTCCGGTCTGGCCAGCATCGCCGTCACCATCGGCGCGTGGGCGCTGATCATGCCGCTGACCCGCGTGCTCTTCGACGCCACCGACGCCGGCGCGATCGGGCGTACGACGATCGCGATGATGCTCGGCCTGGTGCCGTTCACCGTCTGCGTGCTGGAGCAGCGGGTGTTCTATGCGTACGAGGACGCGAAGACGCCGTTCTGGATGCAGGTCGTCGCCACCTGCACCCAGGTGGTCGGCATCCTGATCGCCGGCACCCTCCCGGACCACTGGGTCAGCCCGGGCGTCGCGGTCGCCGCCGCGGTCAGCTACACCGTGCAGGCCGTCGTCGGCTGGGTCCTGCTGAACCGCCGGATCGGCCCGATCGACGTCTCCGGCGCCGTCCGCGCCTACGCCAAGCTCGGTGTCTCGGCACTGCTGGCCACCGCCGTCGCGTACGCCGTCCGGGTCGTCGTCGGCCACGTCGCCGGCGGTCGTACGGCCGCCCTGATCACCCTCGTCGTCGGCGGCGGCCTGTTCCTGGTCGTCTACGTCATGGCCGCCCGCAGCCTGCACGTCGCCGAGATCACCGACCTCGTCGACTCGTTGCGCCGCCGGTTGCCCGGTGGGTCCAAGGGTGCGCGGCCGGCGCGCGGTGCGAGCGACACCGCCGACGTTGTCGCCACGAACGACGACAACGAGGACGAGAACGAGCTCCAGCGCGACCCGTACGTCGACGCCGACCACACCATGGCGATCCCCGTCCAGGGCGTCACGACCCGGGCCGGCGTACGCCACGTCGCACCCGCCCGACTGCCCCGTCACCCCGGCGCGACGCCGGTGACGGTGCCGGTCGCGGAGCCCACTGTCGCCGGGCCGACCGAGCCGCAGATCCCGGAGATTCCGGTCACGAACCCTAGGATGGCCCCGACCGTGGGCAGCAGCGCTGCGGCCCCCAGCAACAATCGCCGCAACGAGGGAGATCTATCCGTGCAGGGCATCGAGGCCGGTCGCGAACTCGCCGGACGCTACGAGCTGCTCCGGCCGACGTCGTCGAACGAGCTCAAGGACACCTGGCAGGCGAAGGACGAGACGCTCGGCCGTACGGTCGTCGCCACCGTGTTCGCGGCCGATGCCGACCACGCCGCTGCCGCCCTCGACTCCGCCCGTCGCGCCGCCGTCGTGGAGGATCGCCACCTGCCGCGGGTGCTCGACGTCGGCACCGACGACGACCTGTCGTACGTGATCACCGAGTCGCTGACCGGCACCGAGTCCATCGCCTCGCTGGTCCAGTTCGATCCGCTGCCGGCCGAGGAGGCCCGCCGCGTCGTCGGTGAGGCCGCTGGTGGCCTCCACACCGCCGCCGGCCGCGGCCTGCACCACCTCGCACTCACCC
>JASLFY010000186.1 GCA_030150425.1 Yimella sp.
CCCCGAACCGCGCTCTGCATCACCGACCGCAGTCGGCGCACCGCCCGAAGATCTCCAGGGTGTGCTCGACGTCGGTGAAGCCGTGGTCCTTGCTCACCGCGGCGGCCCACTTCTCCACCGCAGGGCCCTCCACCTCGACCGTACGACCGCAGTCGCGGCACACGAGGTGGTGGTGGTGTCCGGTGCTGGCGCAGCGGCGGTACGCCGACTCGCCGTCCTCCGTACGCAGCACGTCGACGGACCCGTCGGCGGCCATCGCCTGCAGGGTGCGGTAGACGGTGGCCAGGCCGATCTTCTGACCGGTCTCGGTCAACCGGGTGTGCAGCTCCTGGGCACTGACGAAGTCGTCGAGGCGGGCGAGCTGTTCGCCGACGGCGAGCTGTTGCCGGGTCGGGCGCCGGCCGGTGGTGGCGTTCATGATCGCTCCTCGGTCAGGGCGGGCTGGTCGTCGGTCAGGGCGGGCAGGTCGTCCGCGGACCCGTGGTCGTCGCACGAGTCGCCGTGATGATGGTGCGGGTCGCGGTGGGCGGCGTGGATTTCGTGGCCGTGCACGTAGTCGACGTGGTCGTCGTGCAGCACCGCTTCGTGGCCGCAGCCGTCGGCGTGCTGGTGGGGGTGCTCGCTGCGCCGGGCCCGGCGGCGGCGCGCCCCGTTCACCGCGGCGGCGGCCGTCGCCACCACGACGAAGACCGCGACTGCGAAGAGGACGACGGTTCCGCCGGAGGGCGTGTCGAGGTAGTAGGACGCGGTCACGCCGCTGGCGCCGCAGAGCGCACCGACCAGCACCGCCCACCAGGTGGCGGCCCGGAAACTGGCGCCCAACCGCTGACCGGTGGCGTTCGGCAGGATCATCAGCGCACTGATCAGCAGCAGACCGATGACCCGCATCGACAGGACGATCGTGACCGACGTCAGCACCGACAGGGCGAGGTTGGTCCGCAGCACCGGCAGGCCGACGGAGCGGGCGTACTCCTCGTCGTTGGCGACGGCGAACAACCGCTTGCGCAGTACGGCGGTGGTGCCGACGGCGATGACCGCGAGCAGGCCGAACTGCCACAGCTGGTTGTCGGCGGTGGTCAGCAGCGATCCGAAGAGGTACTGCTCGATCGAGGTGCCCTGCCCGCCGGCCCGGGCCAGCAGCACGACACCCGCGGCGATGCCGCCGTAGAACATCACGGCGAGCACCACGTCGGCGCTCGCGGCGCCCTTGACGCGGATCGTCTCGACGACGCCGGCGCAGAGCACCGCGGCGATGAGCGCGGTGAGCAGCGGCGACTGCCCGGTCAGCACACCGACCGCGACGCCGGCCAGGGCGACGTGGCCGAGGCCGTCACCGATCAGCGACAGACGACGTTGCACCAGGAACACGCCGACGGCGGGGGCGGCGGCCCCCACCAGGACGGCGGCGATGAGCGCGTTGCGCATGAAGTCGAGCTGGAAGATGTCGAGCATCTCAGGCCTCCGTCTCGCGGGTCGCGTCGAACGGACCGACGCCGATGGCCGCTCGCGCGGTCGCCTCGTCCTCCACCGGGTGGGCGCAGGCGGAGGCGGCGTGGATGCGCCGGCTCTCGTGTTCGGCCCACTCGGCCGGGGTCCCGTCGAACCCGATCGTGTTGTGGCTGATCTCGATGATCCGGGTGACGATGCCGCGCAGCGCCTCCATCTCGTGGGTCACGATCAGCAGGGTGGTGCCGGCGTGCGCCAGCCGCGCCAACACCTGCGCGAGCACCTCCTGGCTGACCAGGTCGACGCCCGCGGTGGGCTCGTCCATGATCAGCACGTCAGGCCGACCGGCGAGCGCGCGGGCGATGAGCGTACGGCGCTGCTGTCCGCCGGACAGTTCGGTCACGTCGGTGTCGGCGCGGTCGGTCAGACCGACGCGGGCCAGGGCGGTGTCGACGAGTTCGCGGTCGAGGGCGCTCTCGCGCTGCCACCACTTCCGGTGCGGCAGTCGGCCGACCTCGACCACCTCTCGTACGGTCGCCTTCACCGAGTTCGAGAGCGTGTGCCGCTGCGGGACGTAGCCGAGGCGGGTGCGGTCGGTGAACTCCGCGGCCGGTCGGCCGAAGAGTTCGAAGCTGCCGCCGAGGTGGTCGTTCAGCCCCAGCAGCCCCTTCATCACGGTCGACTTGCCGGCCCCGTTGGGACCGAGGACGGCGACGACCTCGCCCGGGCGCACGGAGAAACTGATGTCGTCGACGACCTTGCGGCCGGCGTAGCCGAAGGCCGCGGAGCGCACCGCGATCACCGGATCGGTCATGAGCAGCCCTGTCCGGCGCGCAGGGTCTTCAGGTTGGAACGCATGATCTCCAGGTAGTTCGTTCCGGCGGAGTCCTTGGTGACTCCCTCGATGGGGTCCAGTACGGCGGTGTGGGCGCCGGTGTTCTTGGCGACGGTCTCGGCGATCGCGGGGGAGACCAGCGTCTCGGTGTAGATCGTCGAGACCTGATTCTTCGTCACGAACGTCGCCACGTCACGCAGTCGTGCCGGGGTCGGCTCCTGGTCCGGGGTCACGCCGGTGACACCGACCTGCTCGAGGTGGTAGCGGGCGGCGAGGTAGCCGAAGGCCGCGTGGCCGGTGACGATCGTGCGGTTCGTGCAGGACTTCAGGCCGGTGCTGAACTGCCGGTCGAGCGTCGTCATCGCGGTGTCGAACCGCACCTTGTTCGCTGCGTAGTCGGCCTTGTGCGCCGGGTCGAGACGAGTCAGTTCGGCGGCCACGGCGTCGCCGACCGACTTCATCCGGGTCGGGTCGAGCCAGAAGTGCGGGTCGGTGCCGCTGCCCTCCTCGTCGCTGCCGCCGACCGTGGTGATCGAGCCGAGCGAGAGGTCGAGGTGGACGGTGTCGGCGAGGTCGAGGGTCTTCGGCGCGTTCCGGGAGGCCTGGTCGACCGCCGACTGGAAGCCCTTGGTGTAGACCAGCAGGTCGGCCTTGGTGAGGGAGCCGACCTCCTTCGGTGTCAGTTCGAGGTCGTGCGGCTCGGCGCCGGGCGGGGTGAGGCTGGAGGCGTCGACGTGGTCGCCGCCGATCTGCTGCACGGCGTACTCGATCGGGTAGAACGACGCGACGACCTGCAGTTTCCCGTCCTTCGCCGGCCCGTCCGATCCGCAGCCGGTGAGCGAGAGGGCGAGGCCCGCGGTGGCGAGCAGGGCAGAGGCCGTCTTCAACATGACAATCATTCTCAACTAAGTGAGAACGATTGTCAAAACAGGACGGCGTGGGAGAGTCCGTCGACCAGGGCGAGCGCGGCCAGCATGAAGACGGTGGCGATCCGCATCAGCTTCACCGAGCCGTCGAGTCCTGGCCAGGTGAGGTACGAGGTCCAGGCGACGAACAGCGCCACGACCAGGATCATCACGGCACCGAGCACCCCGCCGAGCACGCCGCCGCCGATGACCAGCACGAGCGCGAGGACGACCAGTAGCCAGATCGGCAATTTCGCCAACGCCTGGACCAGCGGGTGACTCGCGTGCTCGATCTTGGCGCGGACGGGGGACACGGACACTTCGGGGCGCTGGCTCACCGCACCAGCCTACGGGCGAGGTGACATCTGTCATGCGCGGCTCGTGACGTGGGGACCGGTCGTTCGCCGGCCGTCCGCCGCACACTGGGGGAATGGATCCCGTTCGCCCGTCTGGAACACTGCCCGTCATGCGGCGGGTGTGGGGTGCGAAGCGGGGCGGGGGCCAGGGTGCCGTGTTCAACTGGGCCCGCGCGATGGGCTATTTCTGGGCGTGCATCTGGTTGGCCTGGTTGATCCAGCCGTTGGTCACCGCCGTCCGCGACGAATCCTGGCTCGGAGTGCTGTCGGTGCTCGGCTTCGCGGCCGCGTACGTCTGGCAGTTCAGCAAGCGCGGCTGGGTGTTCTCGCCGGTGCGCGACCGCTGCCCCGACGACCGCAACACCTCCACCCCGTTGGCGATCGCCCGCTACGTCCTGATGGTGCTGCTGGCGCTCGCCAGCATCGTCACCATCGGCCAGGACGGCGCCACCACCCTCGTCTTCACCGCGATCGCGGCGGTCTGGAGCTTCCCGATCCCCGCAGCAGTTCCGGTGGCGGCCGTCACCGCCGCGGCGTACGTCGGCCTCTGGCGTTCGACGGACGGCTGGCACTCCGACTGGGGCTCGCTGGTCGGCATGGGGTTCGGGGTGCTGGCGGTCATGGCCGGCCGCACCTCCGCACAACGCCAGCGGGCGCTGGACGTCTCGAAGGTGCAGAACGCGCAGCTCGCGGTCGAGGCCGAGCGCAACCGGCTCGCCCGCGACGTCCACGACATCCTCGGCCACTCGCTCACCGTCATCACGGTGAAGGCGGAACTCGCCGGGAAGCTGATGGAGGCAGGGCAACAGGACCGAGCGCGTACGGAGGTCGCCGACCTCGAGCGGTTGTCCCGGGAGGCCCTGGCCGACGTACGCCGCGCGGTCGAGGGATTCCGGGAGATCTCGCTCGCCGGTGAACTCGCCCGGGCTCGGGAGGCGTTGTCGGCCAAGGGGATTCACGCCCAGCTGCCGACCGCGACCGACGAGGTCGCCGGTGACGCGCGCGAACTGTTCGCCTGGGTGGTCCGCGAGGGCGTCACCAACGTGATCCGACACAGCGACGCGCACGAGTGCCGGATCGACCTCGCCGCCGACCAGATCAGCATCGCCGACAACGGCACCACCGCCGACCGCGCGGACGGCGACCGCACCGGCAACGGCCTGCGCGGGCTGCGCGAGCGCGCCCGCTCGGTCGGCTACCGGATCGTCGTGACCACCGGCCCCGGCTTCCGCCTCGAGGCGGTTCCGGCCGACCAGGAAGCATGAGCCGGTCGATGACCGGCCGAACAGAACCAGCCGACCAGAAGGGATGACATGTCGATCCGCGTGATGCTCGCCGACGACCAGGCGTTGGTCCGCGGGGCGCTCGCCGCCCTGCTGTCGATGGAGGGCGATCTCGACGTCGTGGCCGAGGTCGGTCGCGGCGACGAGGTCGTTTCCGCGGCGCGCGAGGCGACGCCGGACGTCGTCCTGATGGACGTCGAGATGCCCGGCCTCGACGGGATCGAGGCCACGGCGGAGCTCACCGCGGCGCTGCCCGGCGTACGGGTGTTGATCGTCACCACCTTCGGTCGGCCGGGCTACCTGCGCCGCGGGTTGCAGGCGGGCGCCTCCGGTTTCGTGGTGAAGGACACCCCGGCCGGACAACTGGCCGACGCCATCCGCCGCGTCCACCAGGGTCTGCGCGTGGTCGACCCGGTGCTCGCCGCCGACTCGTTGGTGGCGGGGGAGTCGCCGCTGACCGCCCGCGAGACCGAGGTGCTGCGTACGGCCCGCGAGGGCGGAACCGTCAGCGACATCGCCCGCGCCGTGTTCCTGTCCGAGGGGACGGTGCGCAACCATCTGTCCAGCGCGATCGGCAAGACGTCGGCGCGCAACCGGGCCGAAGCCGTCCAGATCGCCGAATCCAACGGCTGGCTGTAGTCACCCCACGAAGTTCTCCGCTCGTGCCTCGCGGGGGCCGATTTGCACCCACCTGCGACGATGGAGGGGTCATGACGATCACCGCCCCCGCCCCCGTACTGCCGCCGCTGCAGATCGGCCCGCACACCGTGGACACCCCGGTCGTGCTCGCGCCGATGGCCGGCATCACCAACCGTGCGTTCCGCCGGTTGTGCCGTCAGTACGGCGACGCCGGTTCCGACGCCGGCGGCGCGGGCGGTGCGACCAGCCTGTACGTCAGCGAGATGATCACCTCGCGGGCGCTGGTCGAGCGCACCCCGATCACCATGAAGCTGATCGAGTTCGACGCCGACGAGTCGCCCCGGTCGATCCAGCTCTACAGCGTCGACCCGGCCACCACCGCCGCCGCGGTGCGGATGATCGTCGAGGAGGACCTCGCCGACCACATCGACATGAACTTCGGCTGCCCGGTGCCGAAGGTGACCCGCAAGGGCGGCGGCTCGGCCCTGCCGTGGAAGACCGAACTGTTCCGCGGGATCGTCTCGAACGCCGTACGCGAAGCGGGCAAGGGTGGACTGCCGGTCACCGTCAAGATGCGCAAGGGCATCGACGACGACCACCTCACCTACCTCGAGGCCGGACGGATCGCCGAGGGCGAGGGCGCGGCCGCCGTCGCGCTGCACGCCCGTACCGCCGCGCAGGCCTACTCCGGCACCGCCGACTGGGCCGCGATCACCCGCCTCAAGGAGACCGTCACCTCGGTCCCGGTGCTCGGCAACGGTGACATCTGGTCCGCCGAGGACGCCGTACGGATGGTCCACGAGACCGGTTGCGACGGCGTCGTCGTGGGTCGCGGCTGCCTCGGCCGGCCGTGGTTGTTCACCGACCTCGCGGCCGCCTTCGCCGGCAGCGACGTACGCGTCCTGCCGACGCTGGCGGAGGTCGCCGCGACGCTGCGCCGGCACACCGAGTACCTCGCGGACTTCTACGGCGACGAGTTCAAGGCGTGCCGCGACATCCGCAAGCACATCGCGTGGTACCTCAAGGGTTTCCGGGCCGGCGGGCAGATCCGGTCCGGGCTGGCGCTGGTCGACAGCTTCGCCGCGTTGGACGACCTGATCGGCACCATGGAGCTCGACCAGCCGTGGCCCGGTGAGGCCGCCGAGGGCCAGCGCGGCCGCGCCGGTTCCGAGCGTCGGGTGATCCTGCCCGACGGTTGGCTGGACTCCCAGGACCTCAGCCCGGCGCAGCAGCGCGCGATCGCCGAGGCCGAACTCAACGTCTCCGGCGGCTGACGCCGTCCGGCGAGCCGGATCAGTTGGTCTCGACCGGCCGCTCCGGGTCGGTGATCCAGTGCGACCACGACCCGACGTAGACCCCGGCCATCGGGTGGATCCCGCTGTGTTCCAGGGCGAGCGCCAGGTGGGCCGCCTGCACGCCGGAACCGCAGTAGACGCCGACCTCCTGGTCGGGCTGCACGCCGGCGGCGGTGAATCGCAGTGCGAGGTCGTCGGCCGGCAGGAACCGGCCGCGCTCGTCGACGTTCGCCAGCGCCGGCATCGACCGGGCGCCGGGGATGTGTCCGGCGACCGGGTCGATCGTCTCGTTCTGACCGGCGAACCGGTCGGCCGGGCGCGCGTCCAGCAGCACCGAGCGGTACGCGAGGTCCCCGGCCTGTTCGGCGTCCAGCAACGGACGGCAGCCCGGGGTGGCCACGAAGTCACCCTCGGACGGGGTGACCGGCTCGGTCGACAACGGCCGACTGGACGCCTGGGTGGCGTCCGGTCGG
>JASLFY010000218.1 GCA_030150425.1 Yimella sp.
ATCACGATGGCCGTCACCGGTGTCTGGTCGATCGCCACGGCCTTCGCGTTGCTGGTCGGGTGGGCGCCGATCGCGCTCGTCCGCGGACGCGCCCGGCGTCGCCGACACCACCGCCGAGAACTCTGGCCCGACGCCGTCGACCACATCTCGTCCGCCGTACGCGCGGGGCTCGCGCTGCCCGAGGCGCTTGCCCAACTGGCCGTACGCGGACCGGCCGAATTGCGTCCGGCGTTCGCCGAGTTCGCCCACGACTACCGCACCTCCGGCAACTTCCACGCCTGCCTCGACGCACTGAAGGCGCGGCTGGCCGATCCGGTCGCGGACCGCCTGGTGGAGTCGTTGCGGTTGGCCCGCGAGGTGGGTGGCACCGATCTCGGACGACTGCTGCGCACACTGTCGACCTTCCTGCGGGACGACGCCCGCACCCGCGCAGAACTCGAGGCTCGCCAGTCGTGGACGGTCAACGCCGCCCGGTTGGCGTTGGTTGCGCCGTGGCTGGTGCTGATGATGCTCGCGACGCGGGGCAATTCGCTCGCGGCGTACAGCTCGCCCACCGGCGTGGTCGTGCTGGTCATCGGCGGAGCGGTGTCGTTCGTCGCGTACCGGATCATGCGGCGCATCGGGCAACTGCCGACCGAGGTCCGGGTGATGGCATGAACCCGCAGCTGACCTGGATGGGCGCGATCGTCGGGTTGGTCGCCGCGTGTGGGCTGCTGCTGATCTGGCACCGCCTGCCGATGCGCCGTCGCGCGACGCTGGCCGACCGCATCGCGCCGTACGTCACCGATCAGCCCCGCCCGTCCCGCTTCCTGCTGGCCGGCCGCGGATCGTCGTCGGGCGGTCGTGCCGTCTTGCAGACGCTCGGTCGTTGGGTCGACAACGTGTTGGGCGGCAGCAGCTCCGTACGTCGCCGGTTGGAGCGGGCCGACAGCGCCACGACGCTGGAGGACTTCCGCGCCGAGCAGGCGCTCTGCGGTTGCGTCGCGGCGGTCGTGGCCGCCGTGTGGGTGTCGACCCGGGTCGCCGCGGGACATCAGTCCGTCGCGACCGGCGTGATCCTGATCCTGCTGGCAGCAGCGGGCGGTGTCGTGGCACGCGACCAGTGGCTGACGCGTGCGGCCGAACAGCGTGACCGGCAGATCCTCGCCGAGTTCCCGGCGATCGCCGAGCTGTTGGCGCTCGCCGTCACCGCGGGTGAGGGTGCCGCCGCGGCGTTGGAACGCGTTGCCCGACTCTCCTCCGGGGAGCTGTCCGGCGAACTGCGCCGCTGCCTGATCGACGCACGCGCCGGCGCGAGCCTTCCCGAGGCGCTGCAGGGCCTGGCCGACCGCACCGGGCTGGCCAGCGTCGCCCGCTTCGTCGACGGAATCGTGGTCGCCATGGAGCGGGGCACGCCCCTGGCCGACGTCATGCGGGCGCAGGCCCAGGACGCCCGCGACGCGGCAAAACAGGAACTCATCGAACTGGGCGGAAAACGAGAGCTGGCGATGATGGTTCCCGTCGTCTTTCTCGTCCTGCCCGTGACCGTTCTGTTCGCGGTCTTCCCCGGTCTGGCCGCACTACGCCTGACCGTCTGAACCAACTTGTATCCGTTCAAGTAGTACACCATTGAAAGAAGGACGACATGACCACGATGCGCACTCTCCAGCAGCGGATGCTGCGCCGGCTGGTGACGGCCGGCAACCGCGAGCGCGGCGACGTGCCCGGCTGGGTGTTGATCACCCTGATGACCGCCGGACTGGTCACGGCGCTGTGGCAGTTCGCCCAGCCGCAACTGACCTCGTTGTTCGACAACGCGATCCACTCGGTCAATGGCGGCGGAAACTAACTCCGACGCCGAACGCGGTTCCGCCGCGGCCGAGTTCGCGATGGTCTCGGCCCTGCTCGTCATCGTCTTCCTCGGCGCCCTGCAACTCGGTTTCGCGCTCTACGTGCGCAACAGCCTGACCGCGTACGCCGTCGAGGGCGCCCGCTACGGCGCCCGGGCCGACTCCAGTCCGGGGGCGGGGGCGGCGCGCACCCGGTCGCTGATCCGTCAGGCGCTGAGCGACCGGTACGCCTCCGACGTCTCGGTCAGCGACGCCCGTACGGACGGTGCGCGGGTGGTGACCGTGCGGATCCACACGAATCTGCCGGTGCTCGGTCCGTTCGGGCCACCCGGCGCGATGACGGTTTCCGGGCGGGCGTATGCCGAAGCTCAGTGACCTGCGCGACCGGCTCGGTGACTCCGAGCGGGGCAGCGCCGTGCTGGAGTTCCTGGTCGTGGGGATCCTGCTCACGCTGCCGCTGTTCTACCTCGTCGTGGTGCTTGCCCGCCTGCAGTCCGGGGCGTACGCCGTCTCGGGCGCTGCCCGCGAGGCCGGACGGATGTACGTCACCTCGACCGACGACGCCTCGGCCGCAGGCCGCGCCCGCGCGGGAGCGGCGATGGTGTTCGCCGACCACGGCATGACGGGGCAGCTCGGCGTGCGCTGCTCCGCCAACCCCTGCCTGACCCGCGGCGCCACGGTCACCGCGACGGCGGCCACCGACGTCGACCTGCCGTTGGTGCCCAGCTTCCTGAACTCCGTGGTGCCGACCTCGATCCACCTGACCAGCAGCCACGCCGAGCCGGTGGGGAAGTACCGCAAGTGAGGACGCTGTGGCGCCGGTTGCGACAACCGGAGGAGAACGAGCGCGGCCGCATCCTGATCCTGGGTGCCGGGCTGTTCGCGATCCTCGGGTTGTTGATCGTCGGTGGCATCGACGTCACCGCGGTCCAGCTGGCGAAGATGCGTGTGCTCGACGCCGCCGACTCGGCGGCCCTCGCCGGCGCCGACAGTGCGGACAAGGGGTCGCTCTACCGCGGCGGCATCCAGCGCGGCGTGCCGCTGACGTCCGGGGGAGTGCAACAGGCCGCGGTCGGCAGCCTCGCCGACCAGGAGGTTCCGACCAACGTCACCGCGTGGCGCGTTGCCGGCTCATCGGTCGCGGGGCAGGACACCGCGGTCGTGCAGGTCGAGGCGGCCGTACGACCGCCGATCACCGGCGGCATGTTCTCGCTGTTCGGGTCGTCGGTCACGGTGCGGGTCGAGTCCCGCGCACACTCCGCGATCGAGCCCTGAGCGCATCGGTGGGCCCGATTCCTGCGCTCTGCCGTAGTCTTGCTCCTCGTGGCTGTTGATTTCTCCGCGGAACTGAAAGACCTGCGCTCGACGATGGAGTCGGTGCGGCAGGTGACGGACGTCGACGCCCTGCGTGTGCAGGTCCAGAAGCTCGAGCAGGAGTCGGCCGCGCCGGACCTCTGGGACGACCCGGAGAAGGCTCAGCAGGTCACCTCCAAGCTGTCCCGCGCCAACGCCGAGATCGAGCGGATCGACGGCATGGACGCGCGCATCGACGACCTCGAGGTGCTCGTCGAGATGGGCGAGGAGGAACACGACGCCGACACCATGGCCGAGGCGGAGAAGGAACTCACCGCGCTGAAGAAGGCCGTCGGTGAACTCGAGGTCCGCACCCTGCTCAACGGGGAGTACGACCAGCGCGAGGCCGTCGTGACCATCCGCGCCGGCGCCGGCGGCGTCGACGC
>JASLFY010000222.1 GCA_030150425.1 Yimella sp.
GCAGACCCGGAAGGAATCGGCGAGGAAGTCGACCGGGGTGTTCCTCAAGGACCACCCGGATGACCTCACCCTGGCGATCCTGAAGATCATCGGGCCGAAGCAGGAGGTCGGGCGGCTCTACACGGCGATCGATGGGCTCGCCACGAGCCGTCACCAGGCCGGTGACCGCACCGATGAGCAGCTCCAGATCTTCGACCCGGTCTCCCCGTTGCAGCAGGAGCTGTTGATGGGGCAGCAACGCTTCCGCGCACTGCGTGACTTGATCGACGCGAACGCCACGTGTCACTACGAGCTGGTGCTGCAGGTGCCGGTCGTGCCGACAGCGGACACCGCGAACGCGGGCGGCAACGAACCGCCCAGCCAAGCAGCCGGCGGCAGCCCAGCGGGTTCGGCCGGTGGGACCGCTCCACCCGGTGCCTCGCCGGCCGGACGGGCAGGACCGACAGGCACACCCGGAGCGGCCCGCGGCCCCGACACGGACGGCGCAGACGACGCGACCGACGACGACACCACGAACACGACCACCACTGACGAACACGACGAGCAGCACGAGTTGGGTGAAGGAGGAGCAACCGGGCAGGCACCTTCGGTCGAGGCTGCGCGAGCGCCCGCCGGCCGGTCCAGCTACCGGTTCGGCTGGGGACGCATCCCCGGCGTCGGGGTGATCCACCCCGAAGTCATCCTCACCCTGCTCAACAACGTCGGGTTCCGACTCACCCGAGCCTGCCTCAACGCCAAGACGGGCGTGACGATCGAGACCGCGAAGGCCGGATACCACCCCACCGCAGCAATGCGCCGCTTCCTCGAGGAACGTGACGGGACCTGCCGGGCTCCGTCGTGCGAGCGTCCGGCGGACACGTGCGACAAGGACCACGTGACCCCGTACCCGCAGGGCGACACCAGCATCCGCAACCTGACCAACGAATGCCGGCGCAACCACAACCAGAAGACCCAGGGCCGCTGGACCTACACCCTGGAAGAGAACGGCGACTGCCACTGGACCAGCCCCAGCGGCCGACAATTCACCACCCACCCCGCCAGCGCCTACGACGACCAGATCCACTGATCGCGAGCCCGGCCAAAGGGTTGAATCAGTCCGGCAGGAACAGCCGGATGCGTACGGAACCGATCAACTGAAAGGCGCGACATCTGCCGCCGGCTCCATCTCCACCCCGGTCGCGTCGAAGGCCTTGCAGCGCAGGATGTTTCGGCGCATGTAGACACCGGGTGCGTCGTTCGTGATCACATGCGTCGCCTCGTAGACCCGGTAGCGGGCGGACGGCTGCACCTCGCACTGCCACTCCCCCTCCAGGTCGGTCCGCCCGACGCGCAGGGCCAACCTCCACCGGTGCGGGGTGTCGTTGCAGGTCGACAGTTCGTGTCCGCCGCGGCGGTCACCGCGAAAAGCGACGCTCAGTCGAACTCGAGCCCGAGCAATGCGTTCTCGATCACCTCGGCCATCGCCGGATGGATCCAGTACTGCGCCCGCGCCAACCCATCGACCGACTGCCCGAGGCTCATCGCCTGGATCAGCGGCTGGATCAGCGAGCTGGCGTCCGGCCCCATCAGGTGCGCTCCGAGCAGCCGGCCGTTGCTGCGGTCCGCGACCAGCTTCACGATGCTGGTGGTGTCCTCCATCGCCCAGCCGTACGCGGTGTCGCCGTACTTCTGCGTCTTCGTCGTCACCGGGTAGCCGGCGTCGCGCGCCTGCCGCTCGGTCAGCCCCACCGTCGCGATCTGCGGGTGGGTGAACACCGCGGCCGGCACGAACCGGTGGTCGAACTCGACCAGGTCGTCCGGGTGGACCAGGTTGTGCGCGACCGCCCGCGCCTCGAGGTTCGCGACGTGCTTGAGCTGGTACGGCGAACTCACGTCACCCAGCGACCACACGCCCTCGGCCGTGGTCCGGCCGTACGCGTCGACCTTCACCCGACCGTCGTCCGTCAGCTCTACGCCGGCGCGGTCGACACCGGCCGGGACCAGCGGCGTACGCCCGGTCGCGACCAGCAGCAGGTCCGTCGCGAGCTCGCTGCCGTCCGACAGCGTCAGCACCGCACCGTCGCCGTCCGGACGCAGCGCCTCGATGGTGGTGGAACGGCGCAGGTCCCAGCGCTGCGCGGCCAGGGCGTCGTACGCCTCCACGAGTTCGTCGTCGAGGTGCCGCAGCATCCGCTCACTGCGCACCAGCACCGTGACCTCGACGCCCAGCGCGGAGAACACGTGGGCGAACTCCGCGGCGATGTATCCGCCGCCGACGATCGTCATCCGAGCCGGCAGTTCGTCGATGCGCATGACGTCCTCGTTGGTGAAGTAGCGCACCCCGCTGTCGCGGATCTGATCCGGCACCACCGGTGTCGACCCGGTCGCGATCACGACCTGGTCCGCGGTGAACCGCTGCACCTGGCCGTCCACGTCGACCTCGACCTCCCGCTCCCCCACGAACGACGCCGTCCCCAGGAATGCCGTCGTGTTCGGCCCATCGATCCGGTACTCCCGACCGCCGGCCTCGATCGGATCGATCCGCCCGAACACGCGGTCGCGAATGTCCCGCCAGCGCACCCCGTCGATCCGGGCGTCGATGCCGTACCGGGCCGCCTCGCGGATCTGCGTCGCGACCTCCGCGGCGTAGACGAACATCTTCGTCGGGATGCAACCGACGTTGAGACAGGTGCCTCCGAACAGCCCCTTCTCGACCACGGCGACGCGCTTGCCGTCGAAGTCGGGAGTGACGAGGGAGTTGCCGGAGCCGGTGCCGATGATCGCCAGGTCGAAGTGCATGTCCCGATCATCCACCCGGCCACGACGTGACCCCGCACCGGTGCCGGGTGATCAGCTCCGCAGCGCCCGGGCGATCGACTCGAGGCTGTCGACGACCTCCGCGAACGTCGTGGTCAGGGGCGCGAGACCCAACCGGATCCCGTCCGGCTCCCGGAAGTCCGGCACGATCCCGTCCACCCACAGGTCGCGGTAGACCCGCTTGAAGTCCGGGTGGCCGACCGTCACGTGGCCGCCCCGCACCGTCGAATCGCGCGGGCTCTGCAACTCCACCCCGCGCGGGGCGAGAAGTTCGTCGTACGCCGCAATCGTGAACTCGGTCAACGCCACCGACTTCGCGCGGATCGCCTCCATCCCGGCACGCGCGGTCAGCTCGACCCCAGCCCGCACCGGAACCATCCCGACGATCGGCGGCGTCCCGCTCACGAACGAGCGAATCCCTTGCGCCGCAACGTAACCCGGAGCCATCACGAACGGTTCGGCGCGACCCATCCAGCCCTGCACGGGCTGACGGAACGACGACAGATGACGCTGCGCGACGTACGCGAAGGCCGGCGCGCCCGGACCACCGTTCAGGTACTTGTACGTGCACCCCACGGCGAGGTCGACACCACACGCGTCCAGCTCGATCGGCAGCGCTCCGGCCGAGTGGCAGAGGTCCCACAACACGTAGCCGCCGGCGTCGTGCACCAGTTCGGTGATCGCGCGCATGTCGGCGATCCAGGCGCTGCGGTACGCCACGTGGCTCAGCACCACCAACGCCGTACGCTCCCCCACGACCTCCGCGACCTGCTCGAGGGTGACACCCGCCAGCGGGTCCGGCTCGATCCAGCGCAGCGTCATCCCGCGCTCGGCGGCGATGCCCTCCATCACGTACCGGTCGGTCGGGAAGTTGCCCGAGTCGACGACGATCTCGGTGCGCCCCGGCTCCGCGGCCGTGCAGCCGGCCCGCGCCAGCTTGTAGAGCAGCACGGTCGTCGAGTCCGCGACCACCGTCTGCCCCGCCGCCGCGCCCAGGCACGCACGACCGATCAGGTCACCGATCGACTCCGGCCAGTCCATCCACGGCTCGTCGCCGTCGGTCCAACTGCGGATCAGGCCGCTGCCCCAGCCGTCGGTGACCAGCGCCGCCAACTGCTGCTGCGCCGCCTTCGTCGGACGCCCCAGCGAGTTCCCGTCCAGGTACGCCTTGACGCTCCCCTCGGCCGGCGCGACGAACTCGTCCAGCGCCCACGCCAACGGGTCGGCGGCGTCGAGTTCAGCTGCGCGCGAAGCGAGTTCACTCACCGGAACCACCACCGATCGTGCCCTCGGCGACGCGGCCACGGACGGCGTACAGCTCCGGGAAGAAGCTCTGCTCGAGCGCCCGACGCAGGAACGGGACGCCGGCGCTGCCGCCGGTCCCCCGCCCGAAGCCGATGATCCTTTCGACCGTCTTGAGGTGCTTGAACCGCCAGTGCTGGAAGTTGTCCTCCAGGTCCACCAGCTCCTCACACGTCTCGTAGATGTCCCAGTGCGTGTCGGGCTCGCGGTAGACCGTCTCGAAGACCTGCACCAGCGCCTCCGACGAGGTCCGCGGCTGCGACCAGTCCCGCTCGAGGCTCTCGGCCGGCACCGGCAGTCCGCGCCGGGCGAGCAACTGCAGGAAGACGTCGTACAGCGACGGCTCGTGCAACACCTGCTGCAACTGCTCGACCTCCGGCCGACCGTCGAACACCCGCACCATCTCCGGATTCTTGTTCCCGAGCAGGAACTCCACGACGCGGTACTGCAGCGACTGGAAGCCGCTGGACGAGGCGAGGAACGGGCGGATCCCGGCGTACTCGCTCGGGGTCAGCGTCGCCAGCACGGACCACTGCTGGGTCAACGTCGCCTGGATGTGCTTGACCCGCGCCAGGCGCTTCAGCGCCGGCGGCAACTGGTCGGCGGCGATCAGGTCACGGGCCGATCGCAACTCGTGGATCACCAACTTGAACCAGAGCTCGCTGGTCTGGTGCTGGATGATGAACAGCAGCTCGTCGTGCTGCGGCGGCTGCGCCAACGGGTGCTGCGCGCTCAGCAGGGTGTCGAGGTCGAGGTAGTCGCCGTACGTCAGGTCGCACACGCTCCGAAGCGTATGGCCCGGGCGGCGCGCGGAACCGTCGGCCGTGCCGTCGCGACTCCGACCGGGCGGGAAACGCACTGTATCCCTGCGACCGACACTGAGCCGAGGAGACGGTCATGCGCAAGATCCTGGTGTTGCTGCTCACGACGGTTCTCGGCGCGTTGGTGGCGCCGGTGACCTTCGCCGGGAGCGCCGCAGCCTGCGCCTGCGGGGCCGTCATGGTGGGGCCGGGCGACAGCAGCCACGTCAGTCAGGAGAACGTGCTGCTCACCCGTAACGGCAGCCGCGAGACCATCACGATGAGCCTGGCCCTTTCCACCGACGCTCCGGACGCCGGGCTGGTGGTGCCGACACCCACACCGGCCACCGTCAGCCTGGCGGACCCCGACACCTTTGACACCCTCGATCTGCTCACCCGGCCCGAGCAGCGCATCCGCCACCACCTGATCGGCGGACAGTCGGACTTCTTCAACGGCGACTCCGGCGCTTCGGGTGCCGCCGACAGGGCGCCGGGCGGGTCCGCCACGGTGCTCTCCTCCGTCGACCTCGGCCCGATCCGCGCCACGACCCTGCGCGCGGACGATCCGAACGCGTTGCGCAGTTGGCTCACCCGCAACGGCTACGGCATTCGCCCGGAGGTGCAGCGTCTCTTCGACACCTACACCGCCGAGAAGTGGACCTTCGTCGCGATGAAGCTCACTCCGAAGGGCCGCACGCTCGCCGGCGCCCTGCCGCCGGTCTCCATGACGTTCACGTCCGCAGAATTGGTCCACCCGCTGCAACTGTCACGCGCGGCGCGGACCACCCAACGCGTTCGCACGTACGTGCTGGCCGACCACCGCACCGAGCGGACCGACCCGACCGCACGCACCGCCACCGTCACTGCGCTGTACGCCGGTCGTCCGGGCATCGCTCGCATCCCGTCGGCGCAGCGCCCGATGTACCAGCGGGCGCCCTACCTCACCGCCTCGGAACAGGTCTTCACCGACCCGCAGCACCAGATCCGCAGTGACCTCAGCTTCGGGCGAGCGCCCGACGACACCCCGTACACCCGGATCGTCTGGCACGACGAGTACTACTTCACCTGGGACGAGTTCGTCCTGCTGGTGCTGCTGGCTGCCCTGCTCGGCACCACCGGGTGGGGAGTCGTGCACTGGATCCGTCGGGCACGCCGCACTCAGTAGCCCTGCGTGCGATCCCGTAGGTCCGCGACGTGCGGGGAGATTGCCGGGTCGATGCCCAGACCGATCGCCAGGTAGGTCGCGATGTATTCCACCATCAGCAGGTGGTCGGCCAGCCGCACCAGCGGATGCCCTTGTGCGACAACGACTTCGGCGACCTTGCAGCCAGCGCCTCGAGCCCCGGTCAACACGGCCTCGGTCAGCCGCTCTCGCTGCTCGTCGGGTTCGGAATCGCGCAGCATCAGCAGACCCAATCGCGGCTGCTCCGGAGCATCCAGGAACGGGTCGGCGAAGATGTCGGCCTCCCGCTCCCGACGCGACCCGAACCCGCCACCGGCGGTGAACGGGCCGTCGAAGCAGGCGACGATCTGCGACGCCGCGTCGGGCAGTTCGCCGTGGATCGCCGGCACCCGCGCGGTCCGGCTCAGCATCGACGCCGCACGTCCGGCCGCCACCCCGGTGAGCGGTCCGTCGCCGAGCACCACCGGCACCGTCGGCGCCAACGTCGCGGCGGCCAACTTCGCCGGGTTGATGAAGGAGGCG
>JASLFY010000224.1 GCA_030150425.1 Yimella sp.
CCGCGCTCGACCCGGAGGTGGTCCAACCAACCCCGCACACTGCGTTCGAGGGGCGTGGTCGGCATGCGCCGATTGTCCCAGTCCGGACGGATAGATTGCTCGCGAGGGAGGGATGTCCGATGAAGCTGTACGCCGAACTGCGCCCGCGGGTGGTGCGACAGGTCGTGTTCGACGCCGCTGTCGCGGCCTGGCTGGTCTGCTGGATCTGGCTCGCGCTGCGGGTGAATGCGACCGCGGACGGTGCGCGCAGCGGCCCCGACCGGCTGCAGTCCGGCGCGGCCGACCTGAGCAGCAACCTGAACACCGCCGGCGGCCGACTGGAGCGGGTCCCGTTGGTCGGCGACACGCTACGCGACCCGTTCACGAAGGCGGCGACCGCGGCGAGCGACCTGTCGGCGTCGGGGCGCTCGATGTCCACCGGGATCGACCGCCTCGGCGATCTGCTCGGGTTCCTGACCGCACTCGCCCCGGTGCTGTTCGCGCTGTTGCTGTGGGCGGTCGTACGACTGCGTTACGCCCGGCGGGCGACCACCGCGGCGCGGCTACGGGCGGTGGGCGCCGACGACCTCCTCGCGCTGCGCGCGCTCGCGTCCGCGGACCCGGTACGGATCGCCGCCGTGGACCCGGCGGCCACGACGAAGTGGCGCGAGGGCGACGAGGAGATCACCGCCGCCCTCGCCGACATCCATCTGCGCTCGCTCGGGCTCAGGCGTCGCCCGGAAGCACCAGCGACGGCTTGAGGTCCGCGTCGGCCGGGCGCCAGGACGTACGGTCCGCGGCGACCTGGTCGCCGGAGCGGATGTCCTTGACCTGGTCGCTGCCGTCGTCGCCGGCGGCCGGGAACCAGACGTACGGAATCCCCCGCCGGTCGGCGAACTGGATCTGCTTGCCGAACTTCGCCGCCTTCGGCGCGACCAGCGTCGGAATCCCGTTGCCGCGCAACGCGGCTGCGATCCGCATCGACTCCGGACGCGACTCCTCGTCGTTGACCGCGACCAGCACCGCGACCGGGGTCTCGCGGGACGCCGTCAGCCCCTCCTCCCCGATCAGCAGACCGAGCAGGCGGGACACGCCGATCGAGATGCCGACACCCGGGAAGGTGCGCTTGCCGTCCGAGGCGAGCGCGTCGTAACGCCCACCGGAGCAGACCGAGCCGTAGCCCGGGTCGCGCTCGAGCATGGTCTCGTAGACGGTGCCGGTGTAGTAGTCGAGGCCGCGGGCGATCCGCAGGTCGGCGATCGCGACGCCGGGTGCGTGTTCGTTCGCGGTGTCGATGACCGACTTCAGGTGGGCCAGGCCCTCCTCGAGCAGGTCGTTCTCGACGCCGAGGGCGCGCACCTGCTCGACGAACGAACTGTCGGTCGAGCTGATCCGGGCCAGCGCGAGGCACTGGTCGACCTGCTGCTGGCTGTGGCCGGCTTCGAGCAGCAGCTTCGCCACCCCGTCGTCGCCAATCTTGTCCAGCTTGTCGACGATGCGCAGGGTGCCGATGACGTCGTCGATGCCGATGCCGGCGTAGAAGCCCTGGCAGATCTTCCGGTTGTTGACGTGGATGCGGTAGTCGCCCACGGGCAGCCGGGAGAAGACGTCGGCGATCACCAGCAGCAGCTCCGCCTCGTAGTGCGGCGGCAGCTCGTTCGCGTCGACGATGTCGATGTCGGCCTGGATGAACTCGCGGTAGCGGCCGCGCTGGGGCCGTTCGCCGCGCCACGCCTGCTGGATCTGGTAGCGGCGGAACGGGAAGGTCAGCTTGCCGGCGTTCTCCAGGACATACCGCGCGAACGGCACCGTCATGTCGAAGTGCAGACCGAGGGTCGGCTCGCGGTCGTCCGCGGGCGCCGCCAACCGGCGTACGGCGTAGATCTCCTTGTCGGCGTCCTCACCCTGGGAGGACAGCCGGTCGACCGGCTCTACCGACCGGGTGTTGATCGAGGCGAAGCCGTGCAGCTCGAACACCTCGCGGATGGTGTCCAGCACGAACAGTTCGGCGACCCGCTCGCGGGGCAGCCATTCCTGGAAGCCACTGATCGGAGTGACCTTCGAAGCCATGTGTCGTCTTCCTCGTCGAAGTCTGGAATCAGAGATTCTGCAGGAACGGGTTGTTCGCGCGCTCCTGCGCGACGGTGGTGCCCGGGCCGTGGCCAGGCAGCACGAGCGTGTTGTCGGCCAGCGGCAGCACCTTCTCGCGCAACGACCGCTGCATCGCCTCGGCGGACCCGCCCGGCAGGTCCGTACGGCCGATGGAGCCGGCGAACAGGACGTCGCCGGAGAGAACGGTGGAACCGACGTCGACCGTGTCGGGCAGTCCGTCGGGGACCTGGTCGATGCCGAACATGACCGAGCCCTCGGTGTGGCCGGGAGCGTGGCTGACGGTGAAGTCGAGTCCGGCGATGCTCAGGCGCTGGTCGTCGACGACCTCGACGACCTGCTCCGGTTCCTTCCAGGTGGCCGCGCGACCGAACTGCTGCTCGAACATGCCGACCATCGCCGGGCTGAGCAACTTGATCGGGTCCTCCAACCGGTAACGGTCGTCGCGGTGGATATACGCGCCGATCTGGCCGCCGCAGACCGGCGTCACCGAGTAGACGTGGTCGACGTGGCCGTGGGTGAGCAGCACCGCGGCCGGCTTCAGCCGCAACTCGGTGAGGATCTCGCGCAGTCGGTCCTCGACCCCGATGCCGGGATCGACGATCACGCACTCCTGCCCCTGGCCGGTGGCGAGCACGTAGCAGTTGGTCCCGAAGGCCTCGGCCGGGAAGTAGACGGTCAGCACCCGAGCGAGCCTAACGGGTCGGTCGTGTCCGGCCTGTGACCGTATATCCCGGCAGCCCGGTGACCCAGTTGCCTAGACTGGCGCGCGATCGCCCGGGCCGTCCCGGGACCCATCGACCGGAGAGTCTGTTCGTGCCCCTCACCTCCCGCCTGATCGGCAGCGTTGCTGCCGGTCTGTTGGCCACCACCGTGCTCGGCGCCTGCGCCGACGGCGCGAACAGCCCGCAGCACACCGGAACCGCGAATGCCGGTGCCGCGACCGCTGCCGCCGGGAAGGTGAGCTGCACGACCCCGCCGTCGCCGCAGGCGAAGAACCAGGCGTTGTCGCTCCCGTCGAAGAAGACCGCGCAGGGCAAGACGTACCTGGCGAAGGTCACGACCAACTGCGGTGACATCACCCTCGAGCTCGACGGCGACAAGGCCCCGCAGACCGTGGCGTCCTTCCTGCAGCTGGCCGGCGGCTACTACGACAAGAGCCCGTGCCACCGACTGGTGCCCGACTTCGTGTTGCAGTGCGGTGACCCGACCGGAGCCGGCACCGGCGGTCCGGGGTACAGCTACGGGCTGGAGAACACCCCCGCCGACAACCAGTACGCCCGCGGCACCCTCGCGATGGCCCGCCAGGCCAACGACGCGAACACCAACGGCGGCCAGTTCTTCATCACCTTGAAGGACACCTCGATCCGGGCCGACTCCGCCGGTGGCTACACCGTCTTCGGGCGCGTTGTCAGTGGCATGGACGTCGTTGACTACGTTGCTGCCAAGGGTGTTGCCGCCGGCAGCGAATCGCCCAACCAGCCGATCTCGATCCTGAAGATCACCGTCGAAGAGAAGAAGGCCTGACCATGTCGACCGACACTCCCAAGCCGACCCCGCGCCCGGGCGTGCCGACTCCCGCCGCGATCAAGCCGCACGCACCGGCTGCCGCGGGCACCACCGCCGGCACCCCTGCCCCCGCGGCTCCCGCGCCGGCGAGCAACGCCGCCGAGTTCGGTCGGGTCGCCGAGGACGGCACCGTGTTCGTCCGCACCCCCGACGGTGAGAAGGAGGTCGGCTCCTATCCGGAGGCGACCCACGAGGAGGCGCTGGCTTACTTCGCGCGCAAGTACGACGAGCTCGCCGCGTCCGCGACCCTGCTGCTGCAGCGCGTGGTGCAGACCGACCTGTCCGTGGCCGACGGTCGTACGGCGTTGAAGGGTCTGCGTGAGCAGGTCGACGGCGCCCACGTGGTCGGCGACCTGGCCGCCCTCGACGCCACCGTCGAGCAGATCGACACCGCCCTCACCGCCAAGTCGCAGGTCGAGAACGAGCAGCGCGCCGAGGCCAAGGCCGAGGCGCTGAGCAAGCGTGAGGCCGTCGTCGCCGAGGCCGAGCAGCTCGCCGCCCAGCCGGTCAACAAGGTCCACTGGAAGCAGTCGACCGCGCGCATGCGTGAACTGCTCGACGAGTGGAAGTCGTTGCAGCGCAGCGGTGCCCGCCTCGACAAGGAGACCGAGAACGGCCTGTGGCAGCGGTTCAGCCACGCCCGCAACGGCTTCGACAAGACCCGCCGTTCCCACTTCGCCAAGCTCGACGACGAGCACGCCACCGCGAAGGCCGAGAAGACCCGCCTGGTGGCCGAGGCCGAGAAGCTGTCGACGTCGACCGACGGCGGCTCGACCGCCGGCGCCTTCAAGCGACTCATGGTCGAGTAGAACCAGGGCGGCCGCGCCGCCCGGGCCGACGACGACGCCCTGTGGAAGAAGTTCAAGGCCGCCCAGGACGCCTTCTTCAACGCCAAGGACGAGGTCGTCGCCGCGGAGAACGTCGAGTTCGAGGCGAACCTGAAGGTCAAGGAGGAGCTGCTCACCCAGGCCCAGGCGCTGCTGCCGATCAAGGACCTCGACCGCACCAAGGCCGCGCTGCGCGACCTGCAGGAGAAGTGGGACGCCGCCGGGAAGGTGCCACGCAAGGACATCGACCGGATGGAGCGCGGCATGCGCAAGGTCGAGCAGGCCGTCCGCGACGCCGAGACCACCCAGTGGCAACGCACCGACCCCGAGCTGACCGCCCGCGCCCAGTCGATGGTCGACCAGCTGGAGGCTGCGATCGCCGACCTGCAGGCCAAGCGCGAGAAGGCCGACCCGGCCAAGGCCGCGAAGCTGGACGAGGAGATCACCGCGAAGCAGGCGTGGCTCGAGCAGGCTCGCGGCGGACTGGGAAACTGAGCGGATGACTGCTGCTGCCGACGGCCTGATCGACTACCTGAACGCCAGCCCCTCCCCGTTCCACGCGTGTGACACCTCGGCCCGACTGCTGGCCGACGCCGGGTTCGTGCGGCTCGACGAGCGCGACGCGTGGCCGGCCGAGACGGGCCGCTGGTTCGTCGTACGCGGCGGCAGCCTGATCGCCTGGTCGACCGAACACAGCGACGGCCCGGCAACCGGTTTCCGGGTGGTGGGAGCCCACACCGACTCCCCCAACTTCCGGATCAAGCCGCAGCCCGACCGCTCCAGCCTCGGCTGGCAGCAGCTCGGCGTCGAGCCGTACGGCGGTCTGATCACCAACAGCTGGCTCGACCGCGACCTCGGCCTGTCCGGCCGCGTGTCCGTTCGCGGCGCCGACGG
>JASLFY010000250.1 GCA_030150425.1 Yimella sp.
GCTGGACCGGCGCCTTCTTCACGGCCGGGGTGGCCGCCGGGGTCGCCGAGGTGGCCGGCTTCTCCTCGGCAGCCGTACGGCCACCGGACACCGCGGAGCCCACGACGGGCATCGAGCCGACGGCCTGCTTGGCACCTGCGACCGCCATACCGGCGAGCGCGGTCGGCGAGGCGCCGCCGACGACCTCTCGCAGCGACCGCACTTCGTTCTTCAGCCGGTCGATTTCGTCACCGAGAGCAGCGAGCTCCTTCTGCCCCGGCAGCTGGGAAATGCCCAGACGGTCCAACTGGGAGGTGAGTTCGGCGCGCACCGTGTCGCGCAGCAACTGCCGATTGGCGGCCGCCGCGGCGACCATCTCGTCGGCGAGCGAGCTGACCTGACCGGCGGCTGCGCCGGCCCGGGTCGCCTGCTTGTCGAGGCCGGCCGCGTTCACCAGGCTCGCCGCTGCCTCCATCGCCTTGGCCCGGGTGAGTTCACCAGCTCCGGTGAGAACCTGCAGCGCCGCGCGAATGCTGTCCAGTGCCATCACTTCTCCTTGCTCGTGGGTGTCCCCACCCTAGTCCGGAACCGGCAGGATCGACCGCGCTACAGACGCGTCGACCAGACCCGAATCGAGCGCTTCCCAGAGCACCTTGAGTGCCACCCGCAGACGGGCGTACGGATCCTCGTCGCCCTCGAACTCCAGCTCGGCTGCCTCGCCCTCACCCACCAAGTGCCCTCGTACGGTCGAGGTCGCGTAGCCCACCGCTGTCGAGTCAGAGTCCGAATCCGAGATCCGCACCGGCTCGTCGTACGGCTCAGCCAGCGCGCGCAGGTCCGCCGCCACGAAGCGCGGCCGCTGATCGGCCGGCGCCAGCAGCAGGTCCACCGGTCCGTGAACGCCGGTCATCACGTGGAGGCAGTCCATGCCGGCCGCGGACGCACCGGCCACATCGGTCTCGAGCCGATCGCCGATCCCGAGCGTGCGGTCCGCGGACGACCCGAGCCGGCGGGCCGCGAGCGTGTACATCAACGGGCCGGGCTTCCCGACGACCTCCGGATCGATCCCGACCGCGGCTCGTACGGCGGCGACCAGGGTTCCGTTCCCCGGCGCCGTCCCGCGCGCGGTCGGCAGGGTGGTGTCGGTGTTCGTCGCGACCCAACGCGCGCCGCCCTGGATCGCGTACGCCGCCTCGGCCAACTGCCCCGCCGTGACGTCCGGCCCATAGCCCTGCAGCACGGCATCGACGGGCTGGTCAGCAGCGCTTGTTGCCACTCGAAAACCATTGTCGCGCAACGCGAGAGCGACCCCGGCACCACCGACCGGCAGTACGCCGGCGCCCTCGGGCAGGCTGTCCCGGAGCGCAGCCGCGCCGGCCTGTGAGCTGTTGATCACAGCGTCGTCGTCGACGGTCACACCCAACTCGCGCAGGTGGTCGCCGACCTCGGACGGGGGCCGCGACGCGTTGTTGGTGGCGTACGCGACGCCGATGCCTCGCTCCGATGCTGCGTTGAGCGCTGCGACGGCGTGGGGCACTGCGTCCGGTCCGCGGTAGACGACTCCGTCGAGGTCACACACCAACGCGTCATAGCGGTCGAGCAACGAATCCATGCCCGCCATTCTCACCCGGCCTTGCGCCGGCGGGAACGGCGCCTCAGTTCGTGGACCTCGAGATCCATCCGGCTACTGATGCCGCCCGGTCCGCGGCGCATGCTGCGGCGCATGGCGCCGACGACCTCGATCAGGTCGCCGTCCTGCAGCCCGAGGCCGGAGCGTCGGGTCGCCGCGCTGAAGCAGGTGAGGTCGAACAGATCCGATCGGGGGCTCCGGCTGCTTCTGCGTTCCTGCTCGGTGCGGGGCACGGCCACCCGGAGCGCGACGATCTCGTCGCCACTGGGCAGGCAGCGCAACTCGGGCAGCCCGCGGACCTCGCCGATCAGCTGCACTCGGTTCATGGCGGCCGGCTGGTCCGGCATCTGGTGGGTCATCTGGCACTCCTCGTCGTCGGGGACCGCCAGCATTTCCCGGTACGACGACGGACCGGCTCGGTGTTCCACCATCTGTGGAACACCGAGCCCGTCCTCGCAGCATGTGAGTTCTCACACGCGATCAGTCGTCCTTCGGCTCCTCGCCGTCCGACTCGTCGGTCTCGTCCGTGTCCGCGTCAGCGGACTCGGTGACCTCGTCGTCCTGATCAGCGTCCTGTTCCGGGAAGTCGAGCTCGTCGAACTCCTCCTCCTCGCCCTCCATGAGGTCGACCAGTTCGACGCCGTCGAGTTCGGCCAGACGCTCCTGGGCATCGGTCTCCTCGTCGGTGTCGGCCAGCACGGCCTTGCTGAACCAGTCGCGCGCGGTGTCGGCATCGCCGGCGGCGAGCAGGGCGTCCGCGTACGCGTACAGCAGTCGGGCGGCCCACGGCTGGTTGGTCGCACGCTGCAGCGCAGGGATGCGCAGACCGATCACCGCGGCGTCCGGCTGACCCATGTCGCGGCGTACGCCGGACACCACGATCGCGAGCTCGATCGCGTCGTTGGTGTTGAGCTTCTTCGCCTCGGGCGAATTCGCCAGGTCGAGCGCACGATCGAACCGGCCGAGA
>JASLFY010000259.1 GCA_030150425.1 Yimella sp.
GAGTGTCCGCGCAGCGAGGAGTAGCTGGAAAGCATGAGTGAGCCCCGGATCGAGCCCCGGAACGTTCTGGTCACCGGTGGGAACCGTGGTATCGGCCGCGCGATCGCCGAAGCCTTCCTCGAGGCCGGTGACAACGTCGCCATCACCTCCCGCGACGGTTCGGGCCCGGAGGGCGCCTTCCCGATCGCGTGCGACGTCACCGACACCGCGAGTGTGGACGCCGCGTTCACCGCCGCCGAGGAGAAGTTCGGGGGACCGGTCGAGGTGGTCGTCGCCAACGCCGGCATCACCAAGGACACCCTGCTGATGCGGATGACCGACGAGGAGTTCGACGCCGTCGTCGACACCAACCTGGCTGGTGCCTTCCGCTGCGCCCGCCGCGCGAGCAAGGGCATGGTCAAGCTGCGCCGCGGCCGGCTGATCTTCGTCTCCAGCGTCGTCGGTCTGTACGGCTCGCCGGGACAGGCGAACTACGCCTCCTCGAAGGCCGGTCTGGTCGGTCTGGCCCGGTCGATCACCCGTGAGCTCGGCAAGCGCAACATCACCGCCAACGTCGTGGCCCCGGGCTTCATCGACACCGACATGACGCGGGAACTGCCTCAGGCGCAACAGGATTCGTACCTCGCCGCGATCCCCGCCGGCCGCTTCGCGCGCCCCGACGAGGTGGCGAAGGTCGTCCGGTTCCTCGCGAGCGACGAGGCGGCGTACATCAGCGGAGCGGTCGTGCCGGTCGACGGCGGCCTCGGCATGGGCCACTGAGCCCGCGCGGAACACGGAGGAGAGAACATGGGAATGCTCGAGGGCAAGAAGCTGCTGATCACCGGTGTCCTGATGGACTCCTCGATCGCCTTCCACGTGGCCAAGCTGGCCCAGCAGGAGGGCGCCGAGGTGGTGCTGACCAGCTTCGGCCGCACGATGAAGATCACCCAGACGATCGCCAAGCGGCTGCCGCAGACCCCGCCGGTCATCGAGCTCGACGTGACCGACACCGACCACCTCGCGACGCTGCCGGAGCGGGTCCGGGAACACCTCGACGGCCTCGACGGCGTGCTGCACTCCATCGGTTTCGCCCCGCCCGGCGCGTTCGACTTCATGGCGGGTGAGTGGGACGACGTCGCCACCGCGGTCCACGTCTCCGCGTACTCCCTCAAGGCGCTGGCCGCGGCCGCGCGCCCGCTCATGCCGTCCGGCGGGTCGGTCGTCGGCCTGACCTTCGACGCCAAGTTCGCCTGGCCGGTCTACGACTGGATGGGCGTCGCGAAGGCCGCCTTCGAGGCGACCAACCGCTACCTCGCGCGCGACCTCGGCGCCGAGAAGATCCGGTGCAACCTGGTCTCCGCCGGACCGATCCGCACCACCGCGGCCAAGTCGATCCCGGGCTTCGAGACCTTCGAGAACACCTGGGGCGAGCGGGCCCCGCTCGGCTGGGACGTACGCGACCCGGAGCCGGCCGCGAAGGCCTGCGTGGCGCTCCTGTCCGACTGGTTCCCGGCTACCACCGGCGAGATCGTCCACGTCGACGGCGGCGTGCACGCGATGGGGCAGTAGCCCCCTAATCTTGCGCGTATGACGCGCGACGCTGCAGCCGTGACCTGCCTCGAGGTCCGAGTGCTCGAGGGCCCGAACCTCTACTTCCCGCGCCCCGCGGCGAAGCTCGGTTACGACCTGGGTGGCTACCTCGACGCCGACGGCGATCGGGTGACCGCCGCGGGTCGTGCGGTCGGCGTACGGCGTCGGTCCGCGGGTGAACCGGGTTCGTCCGAGCGTCGCGACTACGTCGGGCTGCTGCTCGGCGCGGTCGTACGCCGACTCGCCCACGACGCCGGCACCACCCGGCTCGCCATCCGGGTCCGGCCCGGCGACGACCACTCCGGCCGGTCGTACGTCGTCGCGTTCGCGCTCCGTCACCGCGAGCGTGCGCAGGCGATGGCCGACGCCGTCACCCGCGCGTTGCGCGGACTGCTCGACGGCTCGAACGAACTCGCCCAGATCAGCGCCGAGCTCGCGAAGGCCCCGGCCAGCACCCAGTTGCGGCCGTTGCGCCCGAAGGTGCCGATCGTGGCGGTGACCGGCACCAACGGCAAGACCACCACCACGCGGTTGGTCGCCCACCTCGCGATGACCGCGGGGCTGCGGACCGGTTGGAGTTCGACCGACGGCGTGCTGGTGCAGGGGGAACTGGTCGAGCGCGGCGACTACTCCGGCCCGGCCGGTGCGCGGGCCGCGTTGCAGGACGGCGTGCAGTTCGGGGTGCTCGAGACCGCCCGTGGCGGCATGCTGCTCAAGGGTCTGGGCACCTCCCACAACGACGTCAGCGTCGTCACCAACGTCAGCGCCGACCACCTCGGCCAGCAGGGGATCGACACGGTCGACCAGCTCGCCGAGGTCAAGGCGATCATCACCAAGGTCACCCGGCCCACCGGCTGGGTCGTGCTCAACGGTGACGACCCCCGCGTGTGGGCGATGCGCTCGGGCGCCTCGGCCCGCGTCTGGTGCTTCACCCTCGACCCGGAGTCGCCCGCGCTCCGGGAGGCCCGCGACGCCCACGGCCGCGGCATCACCGTCATCGACGGCGACATCGTCGTCGTCGAGCCCGGGAAGCCGTACGACCGCCTGGTCAGCGTGCTCGACGTCCCGATGACTCTGTGTGGGTTGTCGCAACACAATCTGGCGAACGCCCTCGCCGGTGCCGCGGCCGGTCTGGCCGCCGGGCTGCCGCGCGAGGCGGTCGTCGAGGGACTGCGTACGTTCGCCCCGGACGCCGAGCACAACGCCGGCCGGATGAACACCTACTCGCTGCCTCTGCCGCACGGCGGCGCCGCGACGGTGATCCTCGACATGGCCCACAACGAGGCCGGCCTGGAGGCGCTGCTGCGCGTCGCGCGCGGGCTCTGCGAACCCGGCGCTCGGCTGCTGCTCGGACTCGGCACCGGCGGCGACCGCACCGACGAGATCCTGCGCAACCTGGGTGAGCTGGGCGGCCTGCACTCCGATCGGGTGCACATCCAGCACAAGGAGTACTACCTGCGCGGGCGTTCGATGGAGGACCTCGAGGCGAGGTTCCTCGAGGGTCTGACCCGGGTGGGTGTCACACCCGTCTCGTCGTCGCCGACCGAACTCTCCGGGCTGGAGCGACTGGTCGAGGACGCCCACGACGGCGACGTGATCGCCCACATGACCCACTCCGACCGGGCCGAGCTGCACGACTGGATCCTTGCCCACGGGGGCAGCGCCGACGATGCAGCGACGTTGCGTCGCAAGGTGGTTCGCGCCCGCGGGGAGCACGAGGCCGAGGACCGGATCACCGCGCTGTGGGAGATCGAGGACGCCGACGAGCGGATCCGGGTGGGCACCGAGCTGCGCGACGCCTACCCGACCGACGCCCGGGTGCTGTACGAGTACGCCGGCACCTTCGACAGCGCCGGGCGCGAGCAGGAGGCGCTGACCGCGTACGACGAGGCCCTGGCCGCGGGACTGCGCGAGCCGTTCCGCCGCCGGTGCCTGCTGCAGAAGGCCTCGACCCTGCGCCACCTCGGGCGGCTGGAGGAGTCCCGGGCGATCCTCGACGCGCTCTGGGCCGACTGGCCGGACAGCGACGCGATCGCGTTGTTCCGGGCGATCACCCAGCACGACCAGGGACTCGACGCGCAGGCGGCCGGTGACCTGGCGCGCCATCTGGTGGCCAGGTCCACCGACCCCGACGTCGAGCGTTACCGCCGCTCGCTCACCCGGTTCACCGGCGAGATCTGATCGCTCAGACCTCGCCGTCGGCGGTGTCAGCCGTCTCGGCCGGCGCCTCGAGCGCCTGACGCATCTCCCGCTCGTCCTCCGCCGACGTGGTCGCCGCCTCGGCGACCAGCTCGGCCGGGTCGAGGTCGGGGTCGCCCGGGCGGGCGTCGTCCTCGCGGGCCCCGGCCGAGG
>JASLFY010000263.1 GCA_030150425.1 Yimella sp.
GAACGCACCGCCGACCTGGCCGACCAGTACCAGCGTGTGACCTGGTTCCGCGCCCGACACCCCGAGGGACCGCCACAGTGAGTAACCACCGCACGCCACCGGGCGCGCGGGTCACTACAGCCGACGACGTGTTCGGCGCCGATGAATCATCCACCACGGCGCCCGGCACTGCCGCTCCGTCGCCGTCGCTCGTCGACCCGTACGCCGACGTTCCCCCACCGACCGACGAGGATGCCCCGGCGATCGTCGCCGCTCCCGCTGCCCGCCCGGCCGAGTCCATCGACGACACCGCCACCCTCGGCGTACTGGCCCCGCCTGTGCTGTCCGACGGTGCGCTACAGGGCCGCGCCGGCCGAATCGTCCGCGCGCTCGCACCGCACACCGAGGCCGCGCCGGCCGCGCTCCTGGTGACGCTGCTGGCGTGGTTCGGTGCCGTGATCGGCCGTGGTCCGCACGTCGAGCTGGCGAACAACCAGCACCCCGTGCGGCTATGGCCGCTGGTCGTCGGAAAGACCAGCGGCGGCGCGAAAGGTACCTCTTTCCAAGTGATTCGGGCAGTCATGGACCGTGCGTGCTCCGACTTCGGACGCAACAACGTCAGTAGCGGCCTCACGTCCGGTGAGGGATTGATCGAGTCGGTGCGCGACCAGGTAGGCGACGATCCCGACGCCCCCGATTTCGACGAGGGCGTGACCGACAAGCGCGCATTGATCGTCGAGTCGGAATTCGCGTCGGTGCTCGCCCGAGGTCGCCGTGAGGGCAACACGCTGACACAGGTACTCCGCGAGGCGTGGGACGGTGGCCCGCTACAGACCAAGACACGAAAGGCTAATGCACTCAAAGCAACCGACCATCACATCGTCGTCGTTGGGCACATCACGCCCGGCGAGATGCTGCGCACGCTGCGATCCGAGGATCTGTCGGGCGGCACGCTCAACAGGTTCCTGACCGTGCACTCGCACCGCGCGCAGCTGCTACCTGCGGGCGGCAATATCCCTGGCGACCTGCTCGACGAGCTGGCCGCCGAGGTCGCGCTCGCAGTGACCGAGGCGTGGCCGCGCCGGGCCCTTGCCCTCGACGACGAGGCCGCCGCGTACTGGTCCAACTTGGTCCCGATCCTCGAATCCGAACAGGATGACGACCGGGCAGCCGAGGCAACCGCACGCCCCCGGCCGCAGGTCCGCAGGTTGGCGCTGGCGTACGCGCTCCTCGACAGTTCCCCTGTGGTCGGATTCGACCACCTGGCGGCAGCGCCCGAGCTGTAGGAATCCTGCGCCCAGACCGCCCGGTGGCTGTTCGCCAACGGTGACCAGGACGCCGACAGCGCCGCCCCTGCTCCACTGCACGACTACCTGGCCGACGCCGGACCCGACGGCCGAACCTTGAACGAGATTCGGGAGCTGTTCGCCCGTCATAAGTCTGCGGCCAAGATCCGCGCGCTACTGGCGCCGCTCGTTCGATCCGGTCGGGTCACCGAGAGCAAGCGACCCACGAACGGCCGCGCCGCCACCGTCTACACCCTCGCAACCACACCGAAAGGCTGAACATGTCCCTACCCACGATCACGGCCGTCTACCGGCTCGCACAACCGCCCAAGCTGAACACCGTCACCCTCTCGCCGGACCGGCCGAACGTGCCCGTACTGAAACTGCGCCTGGCCGCCAGCTCGTCCCGGCTCAACCAGCACACGCGCGAATGGGAGACCACGGGCCGCCTGTTCATCGACGCCGAGCTGCTCGACCACGGCGCCGCAGAGATCTACCGGCACGTGCGCACCGGGTCGCTCGTCACCGTCACCGGGCAGCTCGTCACCGACGAATGGACCACCGACAGTGGTGAACGCCGATCGCGGATCAAGCTGCGCGCCCGCGCGGTGCACCCGATCGCCGCGACCGGCGCTCAGGCCGACGCCCCCGAGTAGACGCCCCCCAATCTTCCAGCAGCACAGCGCTACTGGTGAACGAAAGGAAGTCACACCATCATGTACCCCAACAACAATCCGATGACGGAAACGAACCAGACCGGAGAGGCCGTGTTCTCCGGGGCCGAGCACCACAGCGGCTACCCCGTCGGGGTGACGCCTGCGCCCGCGCCCGACACGACGGTTCCCGATCGACTGCGCACTGCCTACGCCGAGGCGTCCGACCTGCCCTATCCCGAGCTGCTGGTCGAGTGGGCGCCCAAAGCGCTGTCACTGCGAGCTGCGCGCGCCCATCAGGCCGAGGTTGCCGCGTACGCTGCGGCCCACGACGGCCGCATCCTCGTCACGCGAGACCGGCCCTCATACGACGCGGTGCTGCGCGGTGGCATCCAGCCCGAGGACATGGAGCACGCGCAGCACCTGCACCGGCTCGACGTAGCCGAGCGTGCCGTCTCGGCCGCCGAGTCTGCCGCCGTGCAGGCGACTGCACGCGAGAACGCCAGGTGCCGCGCCTGCGGTGCCGTCGACATCCCGACGCGCACGCCGGTCGTGACGCTCACGGTTGACGCGCCGCCGGTCGGCTACATCGCGGGACCGT
>JASLFY010000374.1 GCA_030150425.1 Yimella sp.
GACGAAGTTGATCGCCCGCTCGACCATCGGCCAGAACCTGGCGAGCACCTCCGGGCGTCCGGTGACCAGGTGGTGGTGCCAGACGCCGACCGCGATGTAGGCGACCTGGTTGGTGTCGGCGGCCGGGTCCTGCACGACGCCGCCGGTCTGCAACATCGGCCAGGAGCCGTCCTCGCGCTGGGTGCGCATCGACCATTCGAAGGCGCGCAACGCCTCCTCGAAGCGGCCGGCCACGGTCAGCCCCATGGCGGCCTCGACGTGGTCCCACGGGTCGAGCTTGCCACCGGCGAACCACGGAATGGCGCCGTCGGAATCCTGTTGTGCCGCAATGAAGTCAGCGGTCAGCCGCACCTGCTGCGCGGTGATCGCCCCGGTGACCTCGGGCAGCGGCGGCATCAAGCGGTCGGCTTCCGCAGATAGACCACGAAGCTCTTGCCGAGCACCGGGTTGAGCGCAGTCTCGGCCAAGCGGGTGGCCAGCGGCGCCTTCATCATGTCCCACACCAACAACCGGTGGTACGCCTTCGTGGCGACGTTCTCCGTGTCGGTTCCGACGGCACACTTCAGCCACCAGTACGGCGAGTGCAGCGCGTGGGCGTGGTGCTGGCCGTACGGCTCGAAACCGGCCCGCTGCAGCTTCTCCACCAGATCCGAGGCGCGGTAGATGCGGATGTGGCCGCCCTCGACCTCGTGGTACTCGTCCGACAGCTTCCAGCAGACCTGCTCGGGCCAGTTGCGCGGCACGGTCACCGCGACGAGCCCGCCCGGCTTGGTGATCCGGAACAGCTCGGCCATGACCTGCTCGTCCTCGTGGATGTGCTCGAGGATCTCCGAGGCGATCACCCGGTCGAAGGCGGCGTCCGGGAAGTCCATCGCGCGCGCGTCGCCGTGCTGCACCACCGCGCTGGCCGGCGGACCGGCCTCACCCTCGAGCTCCATCGCGCCGAACATCGCCTTGACCTCGGCGAGGTCGGACTCGTTCATGTCGAACGCGGTGACGTGGGCGCCGCGGCGGAACGCCTCGTACGAATGCCGGCCCTGGCCGCACCCCACGTCGATCAGGGTCATCCCCGGCTCCACCGGGAACCGGTCGAAGTCAACGGTCAGCATGCTGGTTCTCCTTGTCGATGCGGGCGTCGATCACCTCGCGGTAGAGCGCGGCGGTCTGCTGCGCGACGGCCCGCCAGCTGTACGTCCGGACCGCGCGCTCGCGGCCGGCGGCGCCCATCCGGCCGCGCAGTTCGGGGTCGGCGAGCACGTCGCCGATGGCGGTCGCCAGAGCGACCGGGTCGTTCGGGGACACGAGTCGGCCGGCGCCGCCGGCGACCAGGGTGGGCAGGGCGCCGACGCTGGTGGCGACGACGGGGGTGCCGCAGGCCATCGCCTCGATCGCCGGGAGCGAGAACCCTTCGTACCGGGACGGAACGACGAGTGCCTCCGCGGACCCGATCAGCGCGGCGAGTTCCTCGTCGGACAGGCCCGAGCGGAACTCGACCCGGTCCAGCAGCCCGGCGTCGGCCAACGCCTTGTTCGTACGGTCGCTGCCGGGCCCCACGATGACCAGTTCGGACCAGCGGTCGCGGGACAGCCCCGCGAGCGCGTCGATCAGCACCGACACGCCCTTGAGCGGCACGTCGGCCGAGGCGATGGTGACCAGGCGACCGGCGACGCGGGGCGCCGTCGGCGGGCGGAAGGTGTCGACCGCGACACCGACCGGCACCACGCTGATCCGGGCGGGGTCGACGCCGAAATCGGTCACGATGTCGGCGGCGGATCCGTCGGAGACGGTCAGCACCCTGCTGGTCCGACGGGCGACCCGTCGTTGCATCTGTACGAAGCCGTACCAGCGCCGCTTGCTGATTCGCTGCCAGCCGTGGGCGGCGTCGATCTCGAGCTGGCGATCGCGGCTGATCGGGTGGTGGATCGTGGTCAGCACCGGCAGTCCGCGCCGCTCGAGCGCGAGGATGCCCGGGGCGAGCGTCTGGTTGTCGTGCAGCACGTCGAAGTCGCCGACCCTGTGTCGCAACAGGCGATGCAGTCGGGTGCCGAACGCCCGCGGTTCAGGGAAGCCGGCCGTGCACATCGTGGCGTACTCGAGCACATCCACGTCGGAGCGGAACTCGCTCAGCGCCGGGCGCCGGAACGGGTCGGGTTCCCGGTAGAGGTCGAGCCCGGGCACCCGGGTGAGGCGTACGCCGGGATCGAGGTCCGGGTACGGCGGCCCGCTGAACACCTCGACGTCGTGGCCGAGCGCCACCAACTCCCGGGACAGGTTGCGCACGTAGATGCCCTGCCCGCCGGAGTGCGGCTTGCTGCGGTACGACGCCAGTGCGATGCGCAGTGGGCGACCGTCGGACGCGGTCACGTCACACCGCCGCCGGCGCGAGCGCCTCATCGATCGAGTGCGCCTCGCCGGGGCGGACGAAGACCATGTCATGGGTGATGTCGGCGGCCTTGCTCTCGCGCCGGTCGCGCAGGTAGTTCTGGTGCAGGAACCACGGCTTGCGGTCGCCCTGCTTCGGGAACTGTGCTGCTGCGCGCAACACATAACCGCTGTTGAGGTCGAGCGCCGGCTTCGCCGCCATCGACTGCTCGACGTGCGGGTAGCCGTAGGCGTAGCCGCGGGCGTCGAGGTGGTTGACGAACCGGCAGAAGTACTGGCTGCTGAGGTCGGCGCGCAGCGTCCACGATGCGTTGGTGTAACCGACACACATCGCCATGTTCGGCAGACCGCTGATCATCATGCCGCGGTAGATGTAGCGCTGGCCGACGTCGACCGACTCCCCGTCGACACTGACCGCGATCCCGCCACCGGCGAGCATCTGCAGCCCGGTGGCGGTGACGATCACGTCGGCCTCGAGCACCTCACCGGAGCTGGTGCGGATGCCCTCGGGGACGAACCGGTCGATCGTGTCGGTGACGATCTTCGCCTCGCCCGACCGCAGCACCCGGAACAGGTCGCCGTTCGGCACGATGCACAGCCGCTGGTCCCACGGGTTGTACGGCGGGGTGAAGTCGGCCTCGGTGACCGCCGAACCCTGCAGCTGACGCATGACGCCGCCGCGCAGCACCTTCTTCATCAGCTTCGGCGCCCGCCGCGAGGCCAGGTAGAGGCCGAGCGCGGTGCTGGCGTTCTTCAGCCGTACGGCCTCGTACGCGCGCTGCGGGGGAAGCATCTTGCGCAGCCCCGCCGCCAGCGGGTCCTTGTCCGGCAACGCGACGACGTACGACGGGGTCCGCTGCAGCATCGTCACCTCGGCGCCGCGCTCCACCAGGGCCGGGACGAGGGTGACCGCGGTCGCGCCGGAACCGATGACGACCACCTTCTTGTCGTCGGCGGTGAAGTCGGCCGGCCAGAACTGCGGGTGGATCACCCGCCCGGTGAAGTCGTCGCGACCGGCGAAGTCGGGCGTGTAGCCCTGGTCGTACGAGTAGTAACCGGAGCAGAGGTAGACGTGGGTCGCCGTGACCCGGCGCTCCCCCTCGGCGGTCGCGACGGTGACGGTCCACTGCGCGTCGGTGCCGGACCAGTCGGCCGCGGTGACCTTCGCGCCGGTCACGATGCGCCGGTCGATGCCGTACTTCGCCGCGGTCGACTTCAGGTAGTCGAGGATGTCGCCCCCGTCGGCGATCGACTTCTCCCCGCGCCACGGCTCGAACGGCAGGCCGAGGGTGAACATGTCCGAGTCGGAGCGGATGCCCGGGTAGCGGAACAGGTCCCAAGTGCCGCCGAGCGACTCGCGGGCCTCGAGGATGACGTAGTCCTTGCCGGGACACATCGTCTGCAGCCGGTAACCGGCGTCGATGCCGGACAGGCCGGCGCCCACGACGACGACGTCGTAGTGGTCCTTCAGAACGGCCATGGGGTGTGCTCCTTCGCTCGGCGCACACCCCAAGTTACCTGCCAGTTAGGTCGTCAGCCCCGCTTGGTCCGCTTGACGTCGGACGAACCGCCCAGCAGGGCGTCCGCGTGGCCCAGTTCGACCGACTCGGCGGACAGCCAGCCCTTCGGGCCGTCAGAGCCCGCCTTGTACTGCTGGATCGGCACCTCGTCCTTCTCGAACGCGGCGATCGCCGGACCCATGATCTTCCAGCACAGCTCGGCGGCGTCGGCGCGTACGGTCAGCAGTTGGTCCCCGTCCAGGATGGAGCGCAGTACTTCGCCGTACGCCGTCATCCGGGCGTCGGCGAGCTCGCCGGTGAGCGTCTTGCGCTCGAGGCCGAGCGGGTCGCCCTCGGCGTTCATCGTCAGCTGGAACGAAACGCGGCCCGGCTTGAGGTCGATGACCATCGTGTCGCCCTCGTGGCCGCCGTGGAAGCCCTTCGGGACGTGCGGCAGGTCGCGGAAGTAGACGATGACCTGCTTGCGGGCGGTGCCGAGCGCCTTGCCGCTGCGCAGCACGAACGGCACGCCGGACCACCGGTTGTTGTTGATCTCGACGGTCACCTGGGCGAGGGTCTCGGTGTTGCGGGAGGCGTCGACGCCCTCCTCCTTGACGTACGACGGCACGGACCGGCCGTTGATCGAGCCGGCGGTGTAGCGGGCCCGCTTGGCGTTCTCGGCCGGCTTGCCGTCCCAGATCCGGGTGGCGCGCAGCACCTGCGCCTTGAGGTCGGCCAACTCCTGCGGTTCGAGGTCGGCGATCGGCTCCATCGCGAAGATCGCCAGGATCTGCAGCAGGTGGCTCTGCAGCATGTCGCGCAGCGCACCGGCCTGGTCGTAGTAGCCGGCGCGGCCCTCGAGCGCGAGGTCCTCGTCGTACAGGATCTCCACGCGCTCGATGTGTTCGGCGTTCCAGATCGGCTGCAGGATGCGGTTGGCGAACCGCAGACCGATGAGGTTGAGCACGGTGGAGACGCCGAGGAAGTGGTCGACCCGGAAGATCTGCTCCTCGGCCACGACCCGCTGCAGCTGCTTGTTGAACGCCCGCGCCGAGCGCAGGTCGCTGCCGAACGGCTTCTCCAGGCCGAGACGGGTGCCCGCCGGAAGATCGAGCTTCTCCAGTTCGGCGCAGACCTTGACCGAGATGGCCGGCGGCAGCGCGAAGTAGATGACCAGGTCGTCGCCGGCCTCGCCGATCAGGTTCTGCAGCGAGGTCGGGTCGAGCAGGTCGGCCTTGATGTAGCGGGCTCCCCGGGAGACCCGGGTGGCGGCGGCGGCCGTGGCGCCGCCCTGCTTCAACCGGTCCTTGACCAGGGCGCGGAAGGCGGCGTCGGTCTGGTCGGCGCGGTCGGCGCCGATGACCGTCACCTCACGGTCGGGCTCGACCGCGAGCAGCGAACCGAGACCGGGGAGCAGCAGGCGCTGGGTGAGGTCACCGCCGGCGCCGAGAACCAGGAAGGTCGTCATGCGCTGAGCATGGCAGACCCGTCTGAACGATCGGCGACGACCGAACGGACGAGTTCCACCACCGCGGCCGGGTCGTCGAGCATCGGCACGTGACCGCAGTCCGGCAGCGACACGACACGGGCGGCGGGCATCCGCCGGGCGGCCGTTTTCGCCTGCGCCGGCAGCAACAGGCGGTCCTTGTCACCCCACCCGATCACCACCGGGACCTGCGGGTCCCCGGTGAAGTCGCGGCCGGCGCCGCGCAGCAGCACGGGCCAGAAGCCCGGGGCCCGGCGCAGGCTCAGCGTGTCGTCGAGGGCATCCTGCGGGCTCAGCCGCTCGGGATGGACGTACAGCGAACCCATCGACAGCTTCCGCAACACGGGGTTGCGGGAGAACAGCCGGACCAGCGGCATCGGGGCGTGGCTGGCCACCTTGAGCCCGACCAGCACCGTGCCCGCGACCACCCGGCCGACACTGCCCATGAACCCGGCCGGGGAGAGCGCGACCACCGCCGACACCGCGCCGCGGTGGGCGAGTTCGAGTCCGACCAGCCCACCGAGGGAGTTGCCGACCACCACCGGCCGGTCGAGGCCCAGCTCGGCGAAGAACTCCTCCAGTTCCGCGCACCAGGCGTCCATGTCGTAGCTGTCCGACGGTGGGGACTGGCCGAATCCGGGAAGGTCGATCGCGATCACGTCGTGGTCCTCGGCGAGCATCGGGACGACGTCGTGGAACGCCTGCCAACGGTGACCGATGCCATGGATGAGCACGACGGGGCTGCCGGAACCGGTGCGGTGGTACACGATGTGTGACATGGGCCACACCGTACGCACTCAGCGTGGGTGCGTGGTCAACTCCACGGAGGCGACGTCCCGGCCGTTCGCGGCGTAGCCGATCGTCGCGGTCACCGCACCGCCGCGCAGCACGTTCGGCAACCAGATGCGGTCGTCGTCCCACATCCGGTCGTACGGGATCGCGGCCCAGTCGACCCACCGCGCATCGAGCTCGTCGCTGGGTCGCAGGCTGCCGGTCCAGCGGGTGACCTTGAACAGCGCGACGCGCAACGGTCGTTGCTGCAGATCGGCCCAGGTGAACAGCAGCTCGCCGGCGTCCTCGACCGACCCGGCGACCAGTCCGGTCTCCTCGGCCAGCTCACGCGCGGCCGCGGCCCGCGGCGTCTCGCCCGGGTCGACCTTCCCGCCGGGCGCGATCACGTTCCCTTTGCCGAAGCCACGTAGCTTCTCCCCCAACAGGATTCGCTCCCGGTCGAGGTCCAGCACGAGGGCGAGACACATCTGCTGCGGTTCCACCCCGGCCATGCTGCCATCCGGACAGTCGTTTCACCGACTGGCCGGTAGCGATCATGCTGACCTGCGTGAACATCGGCATCCTGACCAGCGGCGGCGATTGCCCCGGCCTGAACGCCGTCATCCGCGGCGCGGTGATGAAGGGCGACCGGATCTACGGCGTCTCCTTCCTCGGCGTCCACGGCGGCTTCGGCGGCTTCGTCGACGACGACGTACGTCCTCTCTCCCGTCACGAGGTACGCGGCCTCAGCCGGGTCGGCGGAACGATCCTCGGCACGTCCCGGCGTACGCCGTTCGCGGACGGCGCCGAAGCCGGTGCCGCCCGGGTGAAGGAGGTGATGCGGCGGCACGACATGGACGCTCTGATCACCATCGGCGGCGAGGGAACGCTGCACGTCGCGCGGATGCTGTTCGACGCCGGTGTCAGGACGATCGGCGTCCCGAAGACGATCGACAACGACCTGGAAGCCACCGACTACACCTTCGGTTTCGACACCGCGGTGTCGATCGCCACCGAGTCGATGGACCGGCTGCGCACCACCGGCGAGTCCCACAAACGCTGCATGGTGGTCGAGGTCATGGGCCGGCACGCCGGGTGGATCGCCCTGCACTCCGGTCTCGCCGCCGGCGCCCACGCGATCCTGATCCCGGAGCAGCCGGTGGCGATGGAGCAGATCTACGAATGGGTCCACAGCGCCGCCGACCGTGGTCGTGCCCCGCTCGTGGTCGTCGCCGAGGGCTGGTCACCCGGTGAGGAGAACATCACCCGCGACTCGGTCGACGGATTCGGCCGACCGCGCCTCGGCGGTGTCGGCGAACACCTCGGCGCACTCATCGAGGCCGAGACCGGCATCGAGACCCGGGTGACCACGCTCGGCCACCTGCAGCGCGGCGGCGTGCCGACGGCGTACGACCGCGTCCTCGCCACCCGCTTCGGACTCGCCGCGATCGACGCCGCGATGGACGGCAAGTGGGGCCACATGGTGGCCTTGCGCGGGACCGAGATCGAGACCGTACGGTTGGCTGACGCGACCGATGCGATCAAGCAGGTGCCGCAGGACCGGTGGGACGAAGCCGCCGTCCTGTTCGGCTGAGAGAGGACCTCATGAGCACGATCCTGTTGTTGCACAGCGCACTCGGGCTTCGTCCGGCGGTGACCGAGTTCGGGGCCGCGCTCGAGGACCGTGGGCACACGGTGGTCGTTCCCGACTACTACGAGGGCGAGGTCTTCGACGACGAGGACGCCGGCATCGAACACCGCGACCGGCTCGGCGCCAAGACCCTGTTCAAGCGGATCCTGCCGGTTGTCGAACAACTGCCGGACGACGCCGCCCTCGGCGGTTTCTCGCTCGGCGCCGCGTTCGCGCAGACCCTGGCCGCCACCCGCGGCCGGTCCGCCGGGATCATCCTCATGCACAGCGTCGCCGCCCCGTTCGGCCGCTGGCCGGGCGCGCCGGTGCAGGTGCACCGCTACGAGCAGGACCACTGGATCGAGCCCGAGGACGTCGACCTGCTGCGCGCCTCCGTCGAGGCAGAGGGCGCGTCCTTCGAGGATTTCGTGACGCCCGGCAAGGGCCACCTGTTCACCGACGTCCACGGCCCGGACGGCGATGCCGCCGCGACGCAGCTGACGGTCGAGCGGATCGACGCGCTGCTGTCGCGGTCGTGAAGGTCACCACCTGGACCCTCGAACAACGGGTCCCGGTCGAGGCGACACGGCGCCCACTCCCGGACGGCGTCGCGTTCGTCGACGTCCCGGCGATCACACCCGAGTACGCCCGCTTCCTCTACGCCCTGGTCGGCGGCCCGTGGCGGTGGACCGACCGGCTCGGTTGGAGCCGGCAGCAGTGGGTCGACGACCTGGCCGTGCCCGGCACCCGGTTCGTGGTCGCGTACGAGGCCGGTTCGCCGATGGGTTACTTCCACCTGGGCGC
>JASLFY010000391.1 GCA_030150425.1 Yimella sp.
TGTCTTTCGAAGGAGTCTGACCACGTGAGCACGGACGCATCCGCCTCTCCCCTCGCCGACCGCGACGAGAACCTGTCCCGTCCCGTCGCCGACAAAGTCGGCTGGACCGACCTCGACGTCCGAGCGGTCGACACCGCCCGCATCCTCGCCGCCGACGCGGTGCAGAAGACCGGTAACGGCCACCCGGGCACGGCGATCAGTCTCGCCCCGGCGGCCTACCTGCTGTACCAGAACGTGATGCGCCACGACCCGAGCGACCCGCACTGGCTGGGCCGCGACCGGTTCGTCCTGTCGGCGGGCCACTCGAGCCTGACCCAGTACATCCAGCTGTACTTCAGCGGCTACGGCCTCGAGCTGTCCGACCTGGAGGCGCTGCGCACCTGGGAGTCCAAGACGCCGGGTCACCCGGAGGTCACCCACACCACCGGTGTCGAGATCACCACCGGCCCGCTCGGTTCCGGTTTCGCCTCGGCGGTCGGCATGGCGATGGCGCAGCGTCGCCAGCGCGGCCTGCTCGACCCCGACGCAGCTCCGGGCACCAGCCCGTTCGACCACCACGTCTACGTGGTCGCCGGTGACGGCTGCCTGATGGAGGGCGTCAGCGGCGAGGCCAGCTCGCTCGCCGGCACCCAGGAGCTGGGCAACCTGATCGCCATCTACGACCAGAACCAGATCTCCATCGAGGACGACACCGACGTCTCCTTCAACGAGGACGTCAAGGGCCGCTACGAGGCGTACGGCTGGCAGGTCATCGACGTCCCGTGGCGCGGTCACCACGGCACGACCGACCCGTCGTACGTCGAGGACGTCGACGCGCTGCACGCCGCGATCGAGCAAGCCCAGGCCGAGACCACCAAGCCGAGCCTCATCGTGCTGCACACCGTCATCGCCTGGCCGTCGCCGACCAAGCAGGGCTCGGGCAAGTCCCACGGCTCGGCGCTCGGCGACGAGGAGATCCAGGGCCTGAAGAAGGTCCTCGGCTTCGACCCGGCGAAGACCTTCGAGGTCACCCCCGAGGTCGAGCAGCACGTCCGCGAGGTCACCCAGCGCGGCAAGGACGCGCACGCCGAGTGGGACAAGGGCTACCAGGCCTGGCGGTCCGCCAACCCCGAGCGCGCGAAGCTGCTCGACCGGCTGGTCGCCCGTGAGCTGCCGGAGGGCTTCGCCGAGGCGTTCCCGACCTTCGAAGCCGACGAGAAGGGCATCGCCACCCGCGCCGCGTCCGGCAAGATCTTGACCGCGCTGGCCGACGTCATGCCCGAGTTGTGGGGCGGCTCCGCCGACCTGGCCGAGTCGAACAACACCACGATGGGCGGCCAGCCGTCCTTCGTGCCGGAGAACCGGCAGACCAAGGAGTGGAAGGGCGGTCCGTACGGTCGCACCCTCCACTTCGGTGTCCGTGAGTTCGCGATGGGCCTGGCGCTCAACGGAATTGCCCTCGAGGGCCTGATCCGGCCGTACGGCGGCACCTTCCTGGTGTTCTCCGACTACATGCGCGCCTCGGTCCGCCTGGCCGCGCTGCAGAACATCCCGGTGACCTTCGTCTGGACCCACGACTCCGTGGGCCTGGGCGAGGACGGCCCGACCCACCAGCCGATCGAGCACCTCGCGACGCTCCGCGCGATCCCGATGCTCGACGTGGTGCGGCCGGCCGACGCCAACGAGACCGCGGTCGCGTGGCGCACCATCCTGCAGTCCACCGACCACCCGGCCGGTCTGGCGCTGTCGCGTCAGGCGCTGCCGACCCTGGACCGGTCGACGTACGCCTCCGCCGACGGCGTCGAGAAGGGCGCGTACGTCCTCGCCGACACCGACGGCACCCCCGACGTCATCCTGATCGCCAGCGGCTCCGAGGTGTCGGTCGCGCTGGCCGCCCGGGACGCCCTCGCGAAGGAGAACGTCGCGGCGCGGGTCGTCTCGGCGCCCTGCCTGGAGTGGTTCGACAAGCAGCCGAAGAGCTACCGCGACGAGGTGCTGCCGCCGACCGTGAAGGCCCGCGTCAGTGTCGAGGCCGGCATCTCGATGCCGTGGCACCGCTACGTCGGCGACGCCGGCCGCTGCGTGTCGATCGAGCACTTCGGTTCGTCGGCCGCCGGCGAGTTGCTGCTGGAGAAGTTCGGCATCACCGCCGACCACGTGGTCGCCTCCGCGAAGGAGTCCATCGCCGACGCGAAGTCCGGCAACGCCACCCCCGGCAACGACGTCGAGGTGCCGGTCTGGCCCCTCGAGTCCCACTGAACCTGATTCCCGTCCGTCCTTCGAAAGGAACGACATGAGCAACGCAAACACCCAGGCCCTGTCCGACGCCGGCGTCTCGATCTGGCTCGACGACCTGAACCGCACGATGCTGGAGCAGGGCGACCTGGCCGGTCTGACGGCGGAGAAGAACGTCGTCGGTGTCACCACGAACCCGACGATCTTCGCCACCGCACTGTCCGACGGTGAGGCGTACAACGAGCAGGTCGCGCAGCTGGCGGCCAAGGGCGCCGACGTCGACCAGGCGGTCTTCGAGATCACCACCGACGACGTCCGCAACGCCGCCGACCAGCTGCGGTCGGTCTTCGACGCCACCGACGGCCAGGACGGCCGGGTGTCGATCGAGGTCGACCCGCGTCTGGCCCGCGACACCGACGCGACCGTCGAGAGCGCCAAGAAGCTGTGGGCGACCGTCGACCGGCCCAACGCGATGATCAAGATCCCGGCCACCCTCGAAGGCCTGCCCGCGATCACCGCAGTCCTGGCCGAGGGCATCAGCGTGAACGTGACGTTGATCTTCTCGCTGGACCGCTACCGCGCCGTCATGAACGCCTACCTGGACGGCCTGGAGCAGGCCAAGGACGCCGGCAAGGACCTCACGCAGATCCGCTCGGTGGCCTCGTTCTTCGTCTCCCGCGTCGACTCCGAGATCGACAAGCGCCTCGACGCCTCCGACGCCGAGGGTGCCGCCGACCTCAAGGGCAAGGCCGGCGTGGCCAACGCCCGCCTGGCGTACCAGGCGTTCGAGGAGGTCTTCAGCACCCCGCGCTGGGAGTCGCTGAAGGCGGCCGGCGCCCACGTGCAGCGTCCGCTCTGGGCCTCCACCGGCGTGAAGAACCCGGACTACAAGGACACGATGTACGTCGTCGACCTCGCGGCGCCGAACACGGTGAACACCATGCCGCCGAAGACCCTCGACGCGCTGGCCGACCACGGCCAGGTCGCGGGCGACCAGGTCACCGGTGCGTACGACGACGCGCGCGCCGTGATGCAGCAGCTGGACGCGGCGGGCGTCGACTACGACGACGTCGTGCGGCTGCTCGAGGACGAGGGCGTCAGCAAGTTCGAGGGCTCCTGGTCCGAGTTGCTGGAGTCCGTCGACGGTGAGCTGAAGAAGGCGGCCGCGAAGTGACCGACGTCAAGGTGAACACCTCCGGCGCCGCCGCGGCGGCCGGCGAGACCCACCTCGCCACCCTCGTCTCGGACGAGGTCGCGAGCCGGCTCTTCGCCCAGGACCACACCCTGTGGGGCAGCGACGCCGAGAGCGAGGCCGGCAAGCGACTGTCCTGGGTCGGCCTGGCCGAGTCCTCGCGCGAGTTGGTCGCGCCGATCGAGGAACTGCGCGCGAACCTGCAGGCCAAGGGCGTCGACCACGTCGTGCTGTGCGGCATGGGCGGCTCGTCCCTCGCCCCCGAGGTCATCTGCGCCACCGCCGGTGTGCCGATCACGGTGCTGGACAGCTCGCAGCCGGACATGGTCCGCGCCGCGCTGGCCGACCGGCTCGAGCAGACCGTCGTGGTCGTCTCCTCCAAGTCCGGTTCCACCGTCGAGACCGACTCGCAGCGCCGGGCGTACGTTGCGGCCTTCGAGTCGGCCGGGATCGACCCGAAGGAACGCATCGTGGTCGTCACCGACCCGGGCAGCCCGCTGGACAAGGAGGCCCGCGACGCCGGGTTCACCGTGTTCAACGCGGACCCGAACGTCGGCGGTCGCTACTCCGCGCTGACCGCCTTCGGCCTGGTGCCGAGCGGCCTCGCAGGTGCCGACATCGCCGCGCTGCTCGACGAGGCAGCGGCGGCGCAGCCGGCGCTGTCCGCCAACGACGAGTCGAACCCCGCCCTGGTGCTCGGAGCGGCCCTCGGTGGCACCTCCCCGCTGCGCGACAAGGTCCTCCTGATCGACGAAGGCACCCCGAACAAGGGCTTCGGCGACTGGGCCGAGCAGCTCATCGCGGAGAGCACGGGCAAGATCGGCAAGGGTCTCCTGCCCGTCGTGGTCGGTTCGGCTCCCGACGGTGACCTGCTGGACGACGAACTCTTCGTCCACCTCGTCGCCGACGGCGCCCCGGCGTCCGGTGATGCCGACGTCGTCGTCGCCGGCAGCCTCGGCGGTCAGATGCTGCTCTGGGAGGCCGCCGTCGCGGTCGCCGGGCGGCTGATCGGGATCAACCCGTTCGACCAGCCCGACGTGGAGTCCGCCAAGCAGGCCGCTCGCGACCTGATGGGCAAGGGCACCTCCGCCGACGACGAGCCGGTGTTCACCGACGGCGCCGTTCAGGTGCGCGCGAACGGCGACTGGCTGGGCGATGCCCACACCACCACCGACGCGATCAGCGCGCTGCTGGGCCAGCTGCCCGACCACGGCTACCTCGCGGTGATGGCGTACCTCGACCGCATCGCCGACCAGTCGCTGGCCGACGTACGCGGTCTGTTCGCCCGCAAGCTCGGCCGCCCGGTCACCTTCGGGTGGGGCCCGCGGTTCCTGCACTCCACCGGTCAGTACCACAAGGGTGGTCCGGCCACCGGTGTCTACCTGCAGATCACCGTCGAGCCGCAGCAGGACCTCGAGGTCCCCGGTCGCGACTTCACCTTCGGCAGCTTCATCGCCGCGCAGGCGGCCGGTGACGCGAAGGTGCTGTCCGACAAGGGCCGTCCGGTCCTGCGGCTGCACCTCACCGACGGCGAGAGCGGCATGAGCGAGCTCGTCCGGGCCATCCGGACCGCGACCGCCACCTCGTGACCGAGCAGCAGCCCGCTCGGATCGCTCGCGGGATCAACCCGCTGCGGGAGGCGGCCGACCGTCGCCTCCCGCGGATCGCGGGCCCCTGCAGCATGGTCATGTTCGGGGTCACCGGCGACCTCGCCAAACGCAAGCTGTTGCCGGCGATCTACGACCTCTACAACCGCGGCCTGCTGCCGCCGGGTTTCAGCCTGGTCGGCTTCGCCCGCCGTGACTGGGACGACCAGGACTTCGGTCGGATCGTCCACGACGCGGTGAAGGAGGGTGCCCGCACCGAGTTCTCCGAGGCCGTCTGGAAGAACCTGGAGCAGGGCCTGCGCTTCGTGCACGGTTCGTTCGACGACGACGCCGCGTTCGACGAGTTGGCCCAGACGGTCGCCCAGTTGGACGAGGAACGCGGCACCGGCGGCAACCACGCCTTCTACCTGTCGATCCCGCCTGGATCGTTCTCCCAGGTCTGCCGTCAGCTCGAGCGCAGCGGGCTGTCCACGCCCCGCCCGGGCACCTGGCGCCGGGTCGTGATCGAGAAGCCGTTCGGCCACGACCGACGCAGCGCCGCCGAACTGAACGACATCGTCGCGTCGGTCTTTCCCGAGGACTCCGTCTTCCGGATCGACCACTACCTCGGCAAGGAGACGGTCCAGAACATCCTGGCCCTGCGCTTCGCCAACCAACTGTTCGAGCCCGTCTGGAACAGCCACTACGTCGACCACGTGCAGATCACGATGGCCGAGGACATCGGCATCGGCAGCCGGGCCGGCTACTACGACGGCATCGGCGCGGCCCGCGACGTCATCCAGAACCACCTGTTGCAGTTGCTGGCGATCACCGCGATGGAGCAGCCGAACAACTTCGAGGCGAAAGCGCTGCGCACCGAGAAGGAGAAGGTGCTCGCCGCCGTACGCCTGCCGAAGGACCTCGACACCTTCACCGCCCGCGGCCAGTACGTCGCGGGGTGGCAGGGCTCGGAGAAGGTCATCGGGTTCCTGGAGGAGGACGGCATCGATCCGGGCAGCCGGACCGAGACGTACGCCGCGCTCAAGCTGGAGCTGGCCACCCGCCGTTGGGCGGGGGTGCCGTTCTACCTGCGCGCCGGCAAGCGGCTCGGCAAGCGGGTCACCGAGATCGCCGTCGTCTTCAAGCGCGCGCCGCACCTCCCGTTCACCGACGGTGACACCGAGGAACTCGGGCAGAACGCGATCGTGATCCGCGTCCAGCCGGACGAGGGCGTCACCATGCGGTTCGGGTCGAAGGTTCCGGGCGCGAGTGCGATGGAGGTGCGCGACGTGACGATGGACTTCGGCTACGGCAGCGCCTTCACCGAGTCGAGCCCGGAGGCGTACGAACGCCTGATCCTGGACGTGCTGCTGGGCGACCCGCCGTTGTTCCCCCGTCACGAGGAGGTCGACCTGTCCTGGCAGATCCTCGACCCCGTCGAACGGCACTGGGAGCGCTCGGGCAAGCCCGCGACGTACGACTCCGGTGGCTGGGGTCCGGCCACCGCCGACGAGATGATGCGCGTCGACGGACGCAGCTGGAGGATGCCGTGAACCAGCGAACGACCGGAGCAGCAGCATGATCGTCGACCTGCCCAACAGCTCGACCCGCGACGTCGCGAAGGCGTTGGTGCGCCTGCGCGCCCAGACCGGCGCGGCGACCCTCGGCCGCGTCATGACGCTGTTGGTCGTCACCGACGACGAGTCCGCCGACGTCGCAGTCACCGCCGCGGCCGAGGCCAGCCGGGCACACCCGAGCCGGATCATCACGGTCGTCCGCGGCACCAAGCGCGGGCGCAGCCGGATGGATGCGCAGGTGCGGGTCGGCGGCGAGGCCGGGGTCTCCGAGCTCGTCGTGCTGCGGTTGTACGGCGAACTCGCCGGCCACGACGGCAGCGTCGTCACTCCCCTGCTCGTGCCGGACTGTCCGGTCGTCGCGTGGTGGCCGAAGCCCGCTGAGGACGACCTGGGTGCCACCCCGATCGGCCGGCTCGCCCGGCGCCGGATCAGTGACGCCTCGCAGGCGACGCACCCGCGCAAGGAGATCCAGCGCCGCGCCGACCACTACGCCGACGGCGACACCGACATGGCGTGGTCCCGCACCACCCGGTGGCGCGGGTTGCTGGCGACCGCACTCGACCAGGAACCGTTCGAGTCGGTCACTAAGGTCACCGTGACCGGCGCGTCCGACTCGGCGAGCAGCGATCTGCTCGCCGGGTGGCTCGGCGTACGACTGCGCTGTCCGGTGCGCCGGCGTACGGCCGAGGGCGAAGGGCTCCAGCGAGTGCAGCTGGACCGGCCGAGCGGCCCGATCGTGCTGGAGCGCTCCGGCGCCCTGCACGCCGTCCTGACCCAGCCGGGCCAGCAGCCGCGGGAGTTCCCGCTCCCCCGGTTGTCGACCACCGAGGCGCTCGGTGAGGAGCTGCGCCGGCTGGACCGCGACGAGGTCTACCGCAGCGCGTTGTTGCACGGTCTGCCGTTGCTGCGCGCGCGGAAGTGAACCGAGCCGGGTCGATCCCGGGTTGAACCGAACGAGAAGGGCGCCCCCCCCGCCGCGGGGCGCCCGTCTGCTGGGGGGTGGGGGGGCTCAGCGGATGTGTACGCGCCCACGCAGGGTCTCGAGCGCCTCTTCCAGGATGACCGCGCCCTCGGCGTCGGAGCGGCGCTCCTTCACGTACGCGAGGTGGGTCTTGTACGGCTCGGCCTTCGGCGGCGCCGGCGGGTTGTCCTTGTCCTGACCGGCCGGGAAACCGCAGCGCGGGCAGTCCCACTGTTCCGGAACGGCCATGCCCGGTTCCTGCGCGAAGCTCGGCTTCGTCTCGTGCCCGTTGGAGCACCAGTACGACACCACGACGCGCGGCGCAGCTTCGCCGCGCTCGGCCTCACCCATCGGACCCGCACCGACCCGGCTACCCCGGATCGCGTTGCCACCTGCCACGACTTGCTCCTTAACTCACTACTAGGCGAACCGGGCGACGAGGCCCAGACCGATGATCGCGGCGATCCAGATCGAACCGGCGATGATCGTCATCCGGTTGAGGTTCTTCTCGGCGACCGAGGAGCCACCCAGGTTGCTGCTCACCCCACCGCCGAACATGTCGGACAGTCCGCCGCCGGAACCCTTGTGCATCAGGATCAGAAGCACCAGGAACAGGCTGCTCAGGACGACCAGGGCCTGCAGCGCGATTCGCATCGCATCCACGTCGCGTTACTCACCTTCGTCTGTACGTCAGGACGTCCCCCGCAGGGCACCTCGCCCAAGATTACCTTGTCGCCGCAGTCGATCCGGCCAGGCGCCTCAGGTCGGGCGTGCGGCGCGGCGGGCTCAGGCGCCGTGGTGGTCGCGGAACCGGCAGATCGTGGCGAACTCGACCGCGTCCAGCGAGGCACCGCCGACGAGCGCGCCGTCGACGTCCTCCTCGGCCATGATCGAGGCGACGTTGCCGGACTTCACCGAACCGCCGTAGAGCACGCGGACGCCGTCGGCCAGCTTCTGGTCGTACAGCGACGCGAGTTCCGCACGGATCGCCGCACAGACCTCCTGGGCGTCGGCCGGGGTCGCGACCTCACCGGTGCCGATGGCCCAGACGGGTTCGTACGCGATGACGATCGACTCGGCCTGAGCGGCAGGCAGCCCCTGCAGCGCGGCGCGCAGCTGGGCGACGACGTGGGAGACCTGCTCCCCCGCCTGCCGCACGTCGAGCTTCTCGCCCACGCACAGGATCGGGGTCAGGTCGTTCTTGTAGGCCGCCTGCACCTTCGCCGCGACGACCTCGTCGGTCTCGGCGTGGTAGTCGCGCCGCTCGCTGTGGCCGACCACGACGTAGGTGCAGTTGAGCTTGCGCAGGAAGGCGCCGGCGATCTCGCCGGTGTAGGCGCCCTCGTCGTGGGCGCTGAGGTCCTGCGCGCCCAGCTTCAGCTTGAGCTTGTCACCGTCGATGAGGGTCTGGACCGACCGCAGGTCGGTGAACGGCGGGATGACCGCGACCTCGACCTTGTCGTAGTCGTGGCGCCCGTCGCGCAGCGTCCAGTCCAGCTTCTGCACCAGGACGGTGCCCTGCTGGTGGTCCAGGTTCATCTTCCAGTTACCCGCGATCAGCGCGGTGCGGCTCTGTTCAGCAGCCATCGTTCAGTCCTCCAGCACCTGCAGGCCGGGCAGTTCCTTGCCCTCCAGGTATTCCAGGCTCGCTCCACCACCGGTGGAGATGTGGGTGAAGTCGGTGTCGGCGAAGCCGAGCTGACGCACCGCGGCGGCGGAGTCGCCACCACCGACGACGGTCAGCGCACCGGCCGCGGTCGCCTCGACCAGGGCCTGCGCCAGCGCCTTGGTGCCGGCGGCGTACGGGGCCATCTCGAAGGCGCCCATCGGGCCGTTCCAGAACACGGTCTTCGCACCGCGCACCGCGTCGGCGAACGCCGCCGCGGACTCCGGACCGATGTCCAGACCCATCCGGTCGGCCGGGATCGCGTCGGCCGCGACGACCTCGTGGTCGGCGTCGGCGGAGAACTCGGTGGCGGCGACGACGTCGGTCGGCAGCAGGATGCGTACGCCGCGCTGCTCCGCCTGCTCGAGGTAGCCCTTCACGGTGTCGACCTGGTCCTGCTCGAGCAGGCTCTTGCCGACCTCGTGGCCCTGGGCCTTGAGGAAGGTGAACACCATCCCGCCGCCGATCAGCAGCAGGTCGGCGGTCTGCAACAGGTTCTCGATGACGCCGAGCTTGTCGCTCACCTTCGCGCCGCCGAGCACGACCGCGTACGGGCGTGCCGGGTCCTTGGTGAGTCGCTGCAGCACCTCCACCTCGGTCTGCACGAGGCCACCGGCGGCGTGCGGCAACTGCTGCGCGACGTCGTAGACCGACGCCTGCGCGCGGTGCACCACGCCGAAGCCGTCGGAGACGAAAACATCTGCCAATGAAGCGAGTTCACCGGCGAACGCCGAGCGCTCGGCGTCGTCCTTGCTGGTCTCCCCCGCGTTGAACCGCAGGTTCTCCAGCAGCACCACGCCACCGTCGGTCAGCGCGTCGACCTTCGCCTTCGCGTCGTCGCCGACGGTGTCGGTGGCGAACGCGACCGGTGCGCCGAGCAGCTGCGAGAGCCGCTCGGCGACCGGCGCGAGGGAGTACTTCGCCTCGGGCTCGCCCTTCGGGCGGCCGAGGTGCGCGCACACGATGACCCGGGCGCCGGCCCCGGTCAACTGCTGGATCGTCGGGACGGACGCACGGATGCGGCCGTCGTCGGTGATCGTGGTTCCGTCCAGCGGGACGTTCAGGTCGCTGCGCAGCAGGACCTTCTTGCCCGACAGGTCGCCCAGGTCATCGATGGTGCGCATGGGGTCAGAGGCTCTTTCCGACGAGGGCGACGAGGTCGACGAGGCGGTTGGAGTAGCCCCACTCGTTGTCGTACCAGCCGACGACCTTCACCAGGTTGCCGGTGACCTTGGTCAGGCCGGCGTCGAAGATGCAGGAGGCCGGGTCGGTCTCGATGTCCTTGGACACGATCTCGTCCTCGGTGTAGACGAGGTAGCCCTTCAGCGGACGCTCGGCGGCAGCCTTGACCGCGGCGTTGACCTCTTCGACGGTGGTCTCCTTCGAGGCCTCGAAGGTGAGGTCGGTGGCCGAACCGGTCGGGGTCGGGACGCGCAGCGCGTAGCCGTCCAGCTTGCCCTTCAGCTCCGGCAGCACCAGCGCGACGGCCTTGGCGGCGCCGGTGGTGGTCGGCACGATGTTCAGGGCCGCGGCGCGGGCGCGACGCAGGTCCTTGTGCGGGCCGTCCTGCAGGTTCTGGTCCTGGGTGTAGGCGTGGATGGTGGTCATCAGGCCCTTCTCGATACCGATCGAGTCGTTCAGGGCCTTCGCCATCGGCGCCAGGCAGTTGGTGGTGCAGGACGCGTTGCTGATGATGTTGTGCGCGGCGGCGTCGTACTGGTCGTCGTTGACGCCCATGACGATCGTGATGTCCTCGTTCTTGGCCGGGGCCGAGATGATGACCTTCTTGGCGCCCGCATCGAGGTGGGCCTTCGCCTTGGTCGCGTCGGTGAAGAAGCCGGTGGACTCCACGACGATGTCGACGCCGAGGTCCTTCCACGGCAGCGCGGCCGGGTCCTTCTCGGCGAACGCGGCGATCTTCTTGCCACCGACGGTGATCGACTCGTCGTCGTAGCTGACCTCACCCTTGAAGCGACCGAGGATCGAGTCGTACTTCACCAGGTGGGCAAGGGTCTTGTTGTCGGTCAGGTCATTGACGGCGACGACTTCGACGTCGGCACCGGACTCGACGACGGCACGGTAGAAGTTGCGGCCGATACGGCCGAATCCGTTGATTCCAACGCGGACGGTCACGATGACACAGCCCTTTCCTGGGAGGCGTTTTCCGAACAGGTCCGACCCTATGGGATGACTCGCCGGTAGCCGCACCCAGTCCGACTCACGGACCCCTTCGAGGTCCGTCGTCAGTCCGGCCTCCGTCAGCCGTCGAGCAGTTCCGGGCTGAGGCCGGCGCTGGTGTTCGGCATCCCGAGTTCGTCGGCGCGCTTGTCGGCCATCGCCAGCAGCCGTCGGATCCGACCGGCCACCGCGTCCTTGGTCATGGTCGGCTCGGCGAGCTGACCGAGCTCCTCCAGGCTCGCCTGCTTGTGTTCCAAGCGCAACCGGCCGGCGTGGGCGAGGTGGTCGGGCACCTCCTCGCCGAGGATCTCCAGGGCCCGCTCGACCCGGGCGCCCGCGGCGACCGCGGCCTGCGCGGAGCGACGCAGGTTCGCGTCGTCGAAGTTGGCGAGTCGGTTGGCGGTCGCCCGCACCTCGCGGCGCATCCGGCGCTCCTCCCACGCGAGCACGGCATCGTGGGCGCCGAGCCGGGTGAGCATCGCGCTGATCGCGTCACCGTCGCGGATCACCACGCGGTCGACGCCGCGCACCTCGCGCGCCTTGGAGGCGATTCCCATCCGTCGCGCCGCGCCGACCAGAGCCAGAGCGGCCTCCGGCCCGGGGCAGGTGATCTCCAGCGCCGACGAGCGGCCCGGTTCGGTGAGCGAACCGTGCGCCAGGAAGGCGCCACGCCAGGCAGCCTCGGCGTCGCACAACGCGCCGTTCACCACGCGCGGCGGCAGGCCGCGTACGGGGCGACCGCGGGTGTCGATGAGACCGGTCTGGCGGGCCAGCGCCTCACCGTCCTCGTTGACGCGTACGACGTACCGGCTGCTGCGGCGCAGGCCGCCGGCGCTCATCACGACGACGCTGGGCACCTGTCCGTAGAGGTCGGCGATGTCGCGGCGCAGCCGACGCGCCGCCTGTGCGGTGTCGAGCTCGGCCTCGATGACGATGCGCCCGCCCACGATGTGCAGTCCACCCGCGAATCGGAGTACGGCCGAGACCTCCGCCTTGCGGCAACAGGTCTTGGTGACCTTCAGCCGGCTGAGTTCGTCCTTCACCGCGGATGTCATGGCCATGCCGGCCATCTTCTCATTCCCGACCGCGGGTGGAGGCCGACCGGGTGACCTCGACCGGTGAGTTCAGCGGATCAGGTCGCGGTACGCGGCGGCGAGCAGCAGGGAGTCGTGGGTGCCGGCGTCGTTCCGGCTGGCGACGGGTCGTACGACGACCTCGGCGCCCATGCCGGCCGCGGTCGCCCGCAACTTCTCCTCCTCGCCGGCGACCGACGTCTGGTCGGCGAGGATCACGTCGAAGTGCAGCTCCGGGGCGTGGGCCGCCATCGACTTGAGGTGGTCGACGGCGGTGAATCCTTCGGTCTCGCCCGCGCTGACGACGTTCAGGGCGAGCAGTCGACGGGCCCGAGTCTGGACCAGGGCGTCGCGCAGGTCCGGAACCAGCAGGTGCGGCATCACCGAGGTGAACCAGGAGCCCGGACCGAGCACCACCCAGTCGGCGTCGTGGATCGCATCGACCGCCTCCCGGCAGGCCAACGGCGGGTCCGGGGTCAGCGCGATGGACTCGACCCGGCCCGGGGTCTTGGCCACCTGGGCCTGGCCGACGACGGTGACGACCTCGTCGGGGTGGGTCGGGTCGTGGCCCAACACTTGGGCGCGGATCTGCAGGGGCTCCGCCGCCATCGGCAGCACCCGGCCGCGGGCGCCCAGCAGCCGACCGACCAGGTCGAGCCCGGCGACCGGATCTCCGAGCAGGTCCCACAGCGACGCGATGATCAGGTTGCCCAGGGCATGGCCACCGAGCGGCCCTTCACCGGCGAAGCGGTGCTGCAGCGCGTCCCGCCACTGCAGCCCCCACTCGGTGGTGTCACAGAGCGCGGCCAGCGCCATCCGCAGGTCGCCGGGCGGCAGGATGTCGAACTCCTCGCGCAACCGGCCGCTGGACCCGCCGTCGTCGGCGACCGTGACGATCGCGGTGATGTTGTCGGTGACCAGTTGGAGTGCCTGCAGCGACGCCGACAGACCGTGGCCACCGCCCAGCGCGGCGACCTTGCGACGTCCTCTCACGCGTGCGCCCTCAGGCGATCCCCACACCACGCGTTGCCGCTCATTCCCGGCCCAGGTCACGGTGCACGATCACCGAACGCACGACGCCGTCACCGTGTTGCTGCAGCCGGGCACCGAGGGCCTCGGCCATCGCCACCGAGCGGTGCTTGCCGCCGGTGCAGCCGATCGCGATGGTGACGTAACTGCGCCCCTCCCGCAGATAGCCGGCCATCATCGGTTCGAGCAGCGCCTCCGCCCGCTCCAGGAACGCCGGC
>JASLFY010000230.1 GCA_030150425.1 Yimella sp.
GGTCGTGTTGGCGGGCAAGGAATACGGCTCAGGTTCGTCACGTGACTGGGCGGCCAAGGGCACGTCGCTGCTGGGCGTGCGTGCGGTCATCGCGGAGTCGTTCGAGCGGATCCACCGCTCCAACCTGATCGGCATGGGCGTCCTGCCGCTGCAGTTCCCTCAGGGCGAGTCGGCCGACTCCCTCGGCCTGGACGGCACCGAGACCTTCGACATTGCGGGCGTCACCGCGCTGAACGAGGGCTCGACGCCGAAGACGGTGAAGGTCACCGCCACCAAGGAGGACGGTTCCACCGTCGAGTTCGACGCGGTCGTGCGCATCGACACCCCCGGCGAGGCCGACTACTTCCGCAACGACGGCATCCTGCAGTACGTCCTGCGCAGCCTGGTGAAGTGATCGGGTAACGCAGCACGACGCGAGAGTGGGTCCCCGGCCGCGAGGTCGGGGACCCACTCCCGTCGTCGGCGGCGCCCCGACGGGTCCCCGACCCGCCGGGTGGCGGGGACGGCAGCACCCATCGCCTAGACTCGATTGACCCCGTGTGGAAGGACGTAGCATCCGTGGGACTGCTCAGCGGCATCGCCGGTCCCGGCGACGTGAAGGACGTACCCGTCGACCGGTTGGACGACCTGGCCCAGGAGATCAGGGACTTCCTGGTCGAGTCGGTGTCCAAGACCGGGGGCCACATCGGACCCAACCTCGGGGTGGTGGAACTCACCATCGCGCTGCACCGGGTGTTCGACTCGCCGAACGACACGATCGTGTTCGACACCGGACACCAGTCGTACGTCCACAAGCTGCTGACCGGTCGCCACGACTTCTCCGCGCTGCGCAAGCAGGGCGGCCTGTCCGGGTATCCGTCGCGCGGTGAGTCCGACCACGACGTGGTCGAGAACTCCCACGCCAGCACCTCGCTGTCCTGGGGCCACGGCATCGCCCGCGGCAAGCAGCTGCGCGGCGACCACACCCACACCGTCTCGGTCATCGGCGACGGCGCGCTCACCGGCGGCATGGCCTGGGAAGCGCTGAACAACATCGCCGTCGAGCGCGACCTGCCCCTGGTCATCGTGATCAACGACAACGAGCGCTCGTACGCCCCGACGATCGGCGGTCTCGCCGAACACCTCGCGACGCTGCGCACGACGCGCAACTACGAACGGGTCCTGGACTGGGGCAGGTCGACGCTGCAGCACACCCCGGTGGTCGGGCGCGCTGTCTACGAGACGATGCACGGCGTCAAGAAGGGCCTGAAGGACATCGTCTCGCCGCAGGGCATGTTCGAGGACCTCGGGATGAAGTACGTCGGGCCGGTCGACGGTCACGACGAGCAGGCGGTCGAACAGGCGCTGGCCAAGGCGAAGTCGTACGGCGGACCGTGCCTGGTGCATGTCATCACCCAGAAGGGGCGCGGCTACTCCTCGGCCGTCGAGCACGAGGGCGACCAGTGGCACTCCATCGGCAAGTTCAACCCGGAGACCGGGCTGCCGTTCGAGGTCTCGGGCCGGATCTGGACCGACGAGTTCAGCGACGAGATGGTCGCGCTGGGTGACGAGCGCGACGACATCGTCGGCATCACCGCGGCGATGATGATCCCGGTGGGTCTGGACGCGTTCGCGGCCAAGCACCCCGACCGCGTGATCGACGTCGGCATCGCCGAACAGCACGCCGCCACGATGGCCGCCGGGCTGTCCTTCGCCGGGCTCCACCCGGTGGTGGCGATCTACTCCACCTTCCTCAACCGCGCCTTCGACCAGTTGCTGATGGACTGCGCGCTGCACCGTCAGGGCGTCACCTTCGTCCTCGACCGGGCCGGCGTCACCGGCTCCGACGGCGCCTCGCACAACGGCATGTGGGACATCGCGATCTGCTCGATCGTGCCCGGCCTGCGACTCGCGGCGCCGCGCGACGGTGCCCAGGTGCGCGCCCAGCTGCGCGAGGCGGTCGACGTCTCCGACGGTCCGACCGTGCTGCGTTTCCCCAAGGGCGACGTCGGTGAACCGATACCGGCGCTGCGTACGGTCGACGGCATCGACGTCCTGCGCGACTGCGACGGCGACCCCGAGGTTCTCCTCGTGGGCGTCGGCGTAATGGCCGCGACCGCGCTCCAGGTGGCCGACAAGCTCGCCGCCGAGGGCCGGACGGTACGCGTCGTCGACCCGCGCTGGGTGCTGCCGGTCAACGAGTCGCTGGTCGCGATGGCAGCCTCCGCCGGCCACGTCGCGGTGATCGAGGACGTTCTGGTGGGCCACGGCGTCGGCGTCGCGCTCACCCACGCGGTGCAGGCGGCCGGTGTCACCACCCCGGTGCACCCGTACGGCATTCCGCAGCAGTTCCTCGACCACGCCTCGCGCGGTCAGGTGCTCGAGGCGATCGGGCTGACCCCGGACGCAGTGGCCACCGACCTGTCCGGTCGGCTGCGCGCCCAGACCCACCGGTGAGCCTCACCGCCGACGTCCACACCACCCAGCTCTGGAGCGATCGGGACTGGCTGGCGTCCGCGACCCGCTGGATCGACGAGTCCCTGGAGCGGCGCGGAGTCACCCGGGTGCCGACCTCGCCGTTGCAGCCGCGGGTGCGGCCGTGGTCGACCCAGTTGGTGGCCGACACCGATCACGGTCGGGTCTGGTTCAAGGCGGCGGCGCCGACGATGACGCCGGAGACCGCGATCTACGACGAGTTGGTCGACGTCGCTCCGGACCTCCTGCAGCCGATGTGGGCCCACGACGTCGAACAGGGGTGGCTGCTGTCGCCCGACCAGGGTCCGGTGCTGCGTGAACACGCCACCGCCGAGACCGTGACGCCACTGACATCGGCCGTGCTGCGCCGCTACGCGCGCCTGCAGCGGGCGTCGGCGAAGGTGGTGAATCGCTTGGCGGACAAGGGAGTTCCGCGGCTGGAGCCGTACGACTTGGTGCGCGAGTGGGACGAACGCGGATTCGGCCGCGTCGCCACGACGGCGTTGGCAGATGCGGCGGACCGGCTGGTCGCGGCCGGTTTCCCGACCACCGTCCAGCACGACGACCTGCACCTCGGCAACGTCTTCGGTGACGGGTCCGCGGCCGGCGCCCACGACGCCCGCATCTTCGACTGGGGCGACGCCTACCTCGGCCACCCGCTGTGTTCACTGCTGATCCCGTTGCGCGGCCCGTCGTACTACTTCGGGGCGCCGGCGGATCCGGAGCGCGACGCGCGCCTGGCGCGGGCGTACCTCACCTGCTGGTCCGACCTGGGCTCCAGCAGCGCACTGTCGGCGCTGGTGCCCGATGCGCTGCTGCTGGCGCGGGTCGGCCGGATCCTGGGATGGCAGCGGGCGCTGGCTCACGCGACCGACGCCGAGAAGCGCGAGTGGATGCACCACCCGAAGCGGTGGATCGCCGAGGTGCTGGAGCTGACCGGGGGAGCCGGTCAGGCCCACTGACCCCGTTCGATCAACACAGACTTCAGCAGGTCGGCCCGGTCCGAAATCAGGCCGTCGACGCCGAGGTCGAGCAGTTCGTGCATCTCCGCGGGCTCGTTGATGGTCCACACGTGGACCTGCTTGCCGAGGCGATGCGCGGCGTCGACCAGACCCTTGGTCACCACCGTCACCCGACCCTGGCGGTGCGGCACCTGCAACGCGTCGACCGGGCCGAGGGCACGGCGTACGACCGGTGTGAGGTGTGCCTTCGAAGCCAGTACAGCCTGCCGCGTACGCGACGAACCCGCCGACGTGGCAACGGGTTTCGTCAACCTGCCCAACACCGCGTCGCGGGTCGCGTCGTCGAACGAGGCGACCAGCACCCGCTGGTGGGCAGCGTGTCGTTCGATCGCCTCGGCCAGCGCAGGTGCCGCCGAGAGGTGCTTGCAGTCGATGTTCAGCCGCAGGTCCGGCCACCGGTCCAGCAGGTCGTCGAGCAGCGGGATCGGCTCGTCACCGATCCGCGCCTGGCGCACCCGGTCCCACGGCTGCTCCCGGATCAGGCCGGTGCCGTCGCTGACCCGGTCGAGGGTGTCGTCATGGAAGGCCACGAGCACACCGTCGGCGGTGACGTGGACGTCGGTCTCGACGTACGAGAACCCCAGGCCGGCGGCAGCGGCGAACGCGCGCAGCGTGTTCTCCAGCCCGTCGCGGTCGAAACCGCGATGCGCCATGGCGATCACCCCCGGGTGATCCAGGTACGCGGTGTGCGCCATGGCCTGCGGCTCGGACTCAGTCGCGGAACGGTTCGATGCTCGCGCCGAGGGCGTTGAGCCGGGAGGCGAGCTCCTCGTAACCGCGGTTGATGACGTAGGTGTTGCGCAGCACGGAGGTGCCCGGCGCAGCGAGCATGCCGAGCAGGATCACCACGCCGGGACGCAGCGCCGGCGGGCACATGACCTCGGCCGCACGCCACCGGGTCGGGCCCTCGATGAGCACGCGGTGCGGGTCCATCAGCTTGACCTTGGCGCCCAGGGCGTTGAGGTCGATCAGGTAGATGGCGCGGTTGTCGTAGACCCAGTCGTGGATGGTCGTCGAACCCTCGGCCATCGCGGCGATGACCGCGAAGAACGGCAGGTTGTCGATGTTCAGACCCGGGAACGGCATCGGGTGGATCTTGTCCTTCGGAGCCACCAGCGGGCCGACCTTGGTGGTGATGTCGACCAGGCGGGTGACGCCGTTGTTGGAGAGGTACTCCTCGGTGATGTCGTACTGGAAGCCCATGACCTCCAGCTGCGCCAGCTCCATCTCCATGAACTCGATCGGCACCCGGCGGATGGTGATCTCCGACTTGGTCACGATCGCCGCGGCGACCAGCGACATCGCCTCGATCGGGTCCTCGGACGGGTGGTACTCGACGTCCTTGTTGATCTCCTTGACGCCGCGCACGGTGAGCGTGGTGGTGCCGACGCCGTCGATCTCGACGCCGAGCTCGCGCAGGAAGAAGCAGAGGTCCTGAACCATGTAGTTCGGGCTGGCGTTGCGGATCGTGGTGGTGCCGTCGTACCGGGCGGCCGCGAAGAGGGCGTTCTCGGTGACGGTGTCGCCGCGCTCGGTCAGCACGATCGAGCGGGTCGGGTGGACGTTCCGGTCGACCGTGGCGTTGTAGTAGCCGTGGGTCGCGACGACGTCGAGGCCGAAGTGGCGCAGGGCGTGCAGGTGGGGCTCGACGGTGCGCTCACCCAGGTCGCACCCACCGGCGTTGGGCAGCTTGAAGGTGTCGAACTCGTGCAGCAGCGGGCCGAGGAACATCAGGATGGTGCGCGTACGTCGCGCCGCG
>JASLFY010000018.1 GCA_030150425.1 Yimella sp.
GGGGAGGGCCTCGACGACGCGCTGCACCGGGAACTGATGGAAGAACTGGGCGTGCGGGTCGAACTCGGCGCCGTCGTCCCGGGGCCATTGGACGGCGGCTGGCCGCTCGGTGAGAACTACCTGATGCACGTCCGGCTGGCGCGGATCATCGAGGGGGAGCCGGCGCCGTTGGAGGACCACGACCAACTGCGTTGGGTCGAACTGGTCGACCCCGAAACGGTCGCGTGGCTGCCGGACGACCTTCCGATCATCCGGCAGCTCACGCAGTCGGTGCGCTGAGCGGGCGCTCAGACCTCCGGTTGGAACATCGAGCCGGACTCGTCGGAGGAATCGCCGGTCTGGTCGACCGCGACCGCCTCCACCTTGTGCGGCTGGATCTCACCGGACGCGATCTGCTCGGCGAAGTGGCAGGCGACCCGGTGCGTGCCGGGGACACCCTCGATCGTCACCGGGCGCAACTGCGGCCGGTCGCTGTCGCACTTGGTCTCCTGCTTCCACGGGCAGCGTGTGTGGAAGCGGCAACCCGACGGCGGGTTGGCCGGGCTGGGCAGGTCGCCGACCAGGATGATCCGTTCGCGGCTGTCCTCGACGGTCGGGTCGGGGACCGGAACGGCCGACATCAGCGCCCGGGTGTACGGGTGCAGCGGCTGCGCGTAGAGCGAGTCCGCGTCCGATTCCTCGACCAGCGAACCGAGGTACATGACACCGATCCGGTCGCTGATGTGACGCACCACCGCCAGGTCGTGGGCGACGACCAGGTAGGTGAGGCCGAACTCCTCCTGCAGGTCCTCCAACAGGTTGACCACCTGGGCCTGCACCGAGACGTCCAGTGCGGAGACCGGCTCGTCGGCGACGATCAGCTTCGGGTCGACGGACAGGGCGCGGGCGATACCGATGCGCTGTCGCTGACCGCCGGAGAACTCGTGCGGGTACTTCTTCAGCGCGGCCGGCGGCAGACCGACGGCGGCCAGCAGTTCGCGCAGCCGCTTGCCGGCGGCGGCCTTGTCCTTGGTCAGGCCGTGCGCCTGCATGCCTTCCAGCAGCAGCGCCTCCACGGTCTGGCGCGGGTCGAGGCTGGACAGCGGGTCCTGGAAGACCATCTGCATGTCCTTGCGTTTGCGGCGCAGCTCCTCTCCCTTGAGGGAGGCGACGTCGACGCCGTCGAACAGGACGGTGCCCTCGGTCGGCTCCTCCAGGCGCAGCAGGGCCCGCCCGAAGGTGGACTTGCCACAGCCCGACTCGCCGACCAGGCCGTAGGTCTCACCGCGCTTGATCTGCAGGTCGATCCCGTCGACCGCGTAGACATAGCCGACGGTCTTGTCGAAGATGACGCCCCGCTTGATCGGGAAGTGCACCTTGACGCCCTTGACGACGACCAGCACGTCCTCGTTCGCGGCGGACGACTGCTCGGCCGGCTCGACGTTGGTGGTGCTCATCGGGCGTCCCTCCTGGTCTCGACCGGGTTGAAGCAGCGCAACCAGCGCTCGCCGTCCAGGCCCGGTTCTTGTTCGGTGAGCTCGGGGGTCTGCGCCCGGCACGTCTCGATCGGCTGGGAGCAGCGCGGGGCGAAGGCGCACGCGCTGGTCCACGGCAGGTTGTCGGCCACCGATCCGGGCACCGGGTTGAGCCGGCCGCCGCGGGCACCGTCCAACCGGGGGATCGAGTCGAGCAGGCCGTTGGTGTACGGGTGGCGCGGCTGGGCGAACAGGTCGTGCCGCTGGGCGCGTTCGACGATGCGTCCGCCGTACAGCACGTTCACCTCGTCGCACAGGCCCGCGACGACACCCAGGTCGTGGGTGATCATCACCAGGGCGGTCCCCGAGTCGCGCACCAGGTCGCGCAGCAGGGTGAGGATCTGCGCCTGGATGGTCACGTCGAGCGCGGTGGTCGGCTCGTCGGCGATCAGCAGACGCGGCTGGCAGGCGAGCGCCATCGCGATCAACGCCCGCTGGCGCATCCCGACTGACAACTGGTGCGGGTACTCCTTCAGCCGCCGGTCCGGGTCGGGGATGCCGACCTTGTCGAGCAGTTCGCGGGCCTCCGGCATCGCCTCCTTGCGGGACTTGCCGCGGTGCCGTTCGATCACCTCGGTCACCTGGATGCCGAGCGGGATCACCGGATTCAGCGAGGACAGCGGGTCCTGGAAGATCATCGCGACGTCGCGGCCGCGACGGTCACTCATCTGCTTCGGCGACAGCTTCAACAGGTCGGTGCCCTCGAAGTCGACGCTTCCGCTGACCTTGTTGCCGCGCTTGGGCAGCAGACCCATGATCGCCATCGAGGTCACCGACTTGCCGCAACCGGACTCGCCGACCAGGCCGACGGTCTGGCCCGGGCGGACGTCGAAGGAGACGTGGTCGACGGCGCGGAAGGGCTTCTTGCCCTTGGTGCCGAAGTCGACGGTCAGGTCGCGCACGCGCAGCAGCGCGTCCGACGACGCCGATCGGCGGTTGGAACTCGTTTCGGTGGTGGTCGTCACCGTGGTCACCTCCGGGACTTCGGGTCGAGGGCTTCGCGCAGGGACTCACCCATCAGCGTGAAGCCGAGGGCCGCCGCGATGACGCAGAGCGCCGGGTAGACGGCCATGTGCGGGAAGGTGCTGAACAGGTCCTGGGAGCTGCCCAGCATCTGGCCCCATTCCGGATGCGTGTCGTCGGGGTTGCCGGCGCCCAGGAAGGACAGGGCGGCGGCGTCGATGATCGAGGTGGCGAAGACCATCGTCGCCTGCACCAGCACCGGCGACAGCGAGTTGGGCAGCATGTGCCGGAAGACGATCGCCGAGGGCTTCACGCCGAGCGCCCGCGCGGCCAGCACGTGGTCGCTGGAGCGCTGGGCCATCATCGAGCCGCGCAACAATCGGGCGAAGGTCGGCATCATCGCGACGGCGATCGCGACGATCACCGTGGTCTGCGACCCGCGGCCGAACATGGCGGCGATCGAGAAGGCGAGCAGCAGCGAGGGCAGCGACAGCATGATGTCGACGACGCGCATCACCAGCGAGTCGACCCAGCCACCGATCGCACCGGCGATCGTGCCGAGCACGAGGCCACCGAGGAAGGCGAGGCCGGTCGCGCCGAAGGCGATGAGCAGGGTGTTGCGCGAGCCGTAGATGAGTCGGCTCAGCAGGTCACGACCGCTGCCGTCGCCACCGAGCGGGTAGCCGTCCCGGGCGTCCGGGATGGGTGTGTTCGGGGTGACGTCCGCGATCAGTTCCTTGATCTGCTGGGTGGGGTCGTGCGGTGCCAGCAGGGGCGCGAAGATCGCGACCAGGAGGATCACGGCGACGATGAACGCGCCGACGATGAACATCGGGCTGCGCCGCAGGCGGGCCCAGGCGCTGGCGATCAGGCTGACGCCCTCGCCGTCCTTGATGCCACCCGCGTCCACGTTCCCGTCGACATTGCCGCCGAGGTTGCCGTAGGCGTTCGATGTGGCGCCGGCGACGAGCTCGTCGATGCGCGCCTTCTTGGAGTTCGAGTTCAGAACCATTGTCGATTCACCGAATCCTGACTCGGGGGTCGATGTACGCGTAGGCGATGTCGACCAACAGGTTGATCACGACGTAGGTCAGGGCTGCCATCACGATCAGCACCTGGAGCACGGAGTAGTCCTTGGTCTCGAAGCCGGTCTTCATCGCGTCGCCGAGACCCGGGATGGAGAACACCGTCTCGGTCAGCACGGCGCCGGTGAGCAGACCGCCGACCTGCAGGCCGATGGTGGTCACGACCGGCAGCATCGCGTTGCGCAGCACGTGGCGGGTGCGGATGGTGCCGGGCTTGAGGCCCTTGGCCTCCGCGGTGCGGATGAAGTCCTCGTCCAGCACGTCGAGCACCGAGGCGCGGGTGATCCGGAAGATCACCGCGAAGGGGATGGTCGCCAGTGCGATGGCCGGCAGGATCAGGTGCTTGACCGCGTCCCAGGCCGCGTCGAACTCGCGGGTGATCAGACCGTCGAGGATGAAGAAGCCGGTGACGCGGGTGCCGTTCAGCTCGGGGCTCTGCCGACCGGAGACGGGCAGCAGGTGCCACTCGACCGCGAAGAACTGCTTGAGGATCACGGCGAGGAAGAAGACGGGGACGGCAACACCGATGAGCGAGACCCCGATGCCGAGACCGTCGAAGATGCCGCCGCGGCGCTTGGCTGCGAGATAACCGAGCGGGATCGCGGTGACCAGGGCGAGCACGATCGCGAAGGCGGTCAGTTCGATGGTGGCCGGAAGCCGGTCCAGGAAGACCTGCATGGAGTCGGTGCCGGCGGCGACCTGCGAACTGACCCCGAAGTCGCCGTGGACGGCGTTGGTCAGGAACTTCCAGTACTGCACCGGCAGCGGCTGGTCGAGGCCGAGGGTCTTGCGCAGTTGCGCGATGCGTTCGGGGGTGGCGCGCTCGCCCAGGATGGCGGACACCGTGCCACCGGGGAGCATGCGCAACCACACGAAGATCAGCAGGGACAGCGCGAACATCACGCCGACCATCTGGATCACCCGGCGAGCGATGTAACGCAGCAACACGGGCTCCTTTCGCGGGGTGGGAAACGGGATCGGCCGCCTCGATCGGCGGGTGGGCCTGGACAGAGGC
>JASLFY010000239.1 GCA_030150425.1 Yimella sp.
GCCGGCCGCGGCCTGCACCACCTCGCACTCACCCCGCCCGAGATCGTCCGCGTGGTCGACGGCTCGATCCACGTGCTCGGCGTCTCCATCGACGCGGCCCTGTCCGGCGACGACGACGTCCCGGGCGCCGAGGCCTCGCGCACCGACACCGTCGCGCTCGTCGCGGTCCTCTACTACGCCCTCACCGGCCGGTGGCCGGGCGCCACGGAGGCCCCGGGCCTCACCGCCGCGGTCCGTACGGACAAGAAGGTCACCCCGGTCGGTTCGCTGCGCCGCTCGGTCCCCGGCGACCTCGCGTCGCTGTGCGACAGCGTCCTGAACGACGACGAGGGCCCGCGTACGCCGGGCGACCTGGCGCGCCTGCTCGCGCCGTGGTCCTCGGAGCCGGTCCGCACCGAGGAGACCGCTGACGCTGACGCTCCCGGAAAGCCGGGAACGGCCGGCAAGGCCGCGGGCGCCGCGGGGCTCGCCGGTGCGGCCACCGGTGACGAGACGATGGTCGGGGTGACCCGCCCGGCGGACCCGGACGCCACCCACACCTTCGACGCCACGGCGATCTCCGGTCAGGAGCGCGACGACTACGACCCGTCGTTCTCCGACCTCGAGCCGCCGCTGCCGATGCTGCACACCGGCACCGACGACCCCGACCAGAACACCAGCAAGTTGGCGTTGGCCATCGTCGCCGCGTTCGTCGTGATCGCCCTGGTGCTCGGCGTCATCGGCATCAAGGGGATCTTCAAGGGCAGCGGCTCCTCCGGCGACACGGCCGCCACGGGCACGAAGTCGAGCGCGGGCGCCAGCAGCGCCGCGGGACCGAGCAGCGCGACCCCGAACGCACCGTCCGGCCAGAAGGTGAACGTCGCGAACATCACCAGCTTCGACCCGCAGGGCGACGGCAACGAGCACAACGAGCTCGCCCACAACGCGATCGACGGCCGGCCCAGCAGCCTGTGGGTCACCCACATCTACGGCCGCGCCGACTACGCCGGCGGGCGCAAGAAGGGCACCGGCCTGCTGCTCGACCTGGGCAAGTCGTCCCAGGTCGGCTCGGTGAAGATCACCACCCAGGGCAACCCGTCGACCATCCAGGTCTTCGTCACCGACCAGAAGGACTCCGTCGACGGTCTGACCCCGTTCGGCACGATGAGCAACCAGTCGGGTGAGCAGACGGTCACCGGGAACGCCCCCGTCAAGGGTCGTTATGTCATCCTGTGGATCACTCAGCTCGCCAAGGGGAACCAGGGCGGCTACCGGGAAAAGATCGCCGAGGTCGAGGTTCTTTCGTGACTCATCAGGACACACTCACCGAGCGCAACGACCGGGACCTGCTGGCCGCACACTGCGCCGGCGACCCGGACGCCTTCGGTGAACTCTTCCGACGCCACAAGGACCGCATGTGGGCGGTCGCCGTCCGCACCTGCCGCGACCCGGAGATGGCGGCCGACGCCGTCCAGGACGGCTTCATCTCCGCGTTCCGCCGCGCCGAGTCGTTCCGCGGCGACGCACAGGTCACCACCTGGCTGCACCGCATCATCGTCAACGCCTGCCTCGACCGGCTGCGCCGGGTGAAGCCGACCACCGAACTGCCCGAGTACGACCTCGCCGACAAGCGCGACGACCACGCCAGCGCGGTCGCCCGGATGGACGTACGCGAGGCGTTGACCAAGATCCCGGAGGCGCAGCGCCTGGCGCTGGTGCTGGTCGACATGCAGGGGCTCCCGGTCGCCGAGGCGGCGCAGGTCCTGGAGGTCGCCGAGGGCACCATCAAGTCGCGCTGCGCCCGCGGCCGCGCGGCGCTGGCCGAACTGCTGCGCGACAAGCACGGCGAGGGCTATCGCTGAGCCGACCCCGGCCCACCGACCTGCCTGCCGGAACGCGGCGGAAAAAGTTCCACGTGGAACGGAACCACCGGGCACCCACCCCCGTCGCAGTCCTCGACAGGCGTGCACCCTGCCGGCGTTACCTGCCGACCGGGGATCCTGAGGCCGACCAAGCCCTCAGGTCGAGACTGCGATGACGGAAGGAAGCGACGTGAACACGAACCCCCCAGCGGGATTCGATGACGCCTCCCAGGACGACCCGTACGGGATCCGGGAGGTGTTGCGTGGCATGCCCGATCCCGGGCCGATGCCCGACGCCGTGACCGATCGCATCACTGCGGCGCTGCGCGCCGAGGCGGCCGGGCGTACGACTGCCCCCGCTCCCGACGACGTCAACCTCGGCGAAGACGGCTACCTCGACGAAGACACACACATTCGCCGATTGCTGGCCGCCCAGCCCGACCCCGGCCCGATGCCCGACCTGGTCGAGCGCCGGATCCAGGCCGCTCTCGCCGGTGAGCTGCGTGCGGTGCCGATCGACGACCAGACCCGCATCCAGGCGCTGCTGCAGCAGACTCCCGACCCCGGGCCGATGCCGGCCGACGTCACCGCCCGGATCACCGAGGCGCTGCGCACCGCCGCGGCCGATCGCGGTGCGCCGGCGGAGAACGTACGCCCGTTCGTGACCGGGTCTTCGAACGACGCCTCCACGTCCACGAACACACCCCGTACGGCCGGCCGCTCCCGCACCCTCCGTCTCGTCGGTGGTCTCGTCGCCGCGGCCGTCGCCGGTGTGGTCGCCGTCAGCACGCTCCCGAAGCTGCTGGACAACCAGCAGAACGCCCCGGTGGCGGGCGCCCCGGCGACGTCGGACGCGTCGGACCTGCCGCCCGGAATCATCGACAAGGTTCACCTGAGCAAAACCGGAACTGCTTACACCTCAACGGGATTCGCACAACAAGCCGGAAACTTCGCCAAGACCGGATCGCAGCAGACGATCAGTCCGGCGGAGGCCGCGCAGCTCGGCTCGGTCGGCACCAAGGAGGGCGCGCTGCGCTGCGCCGGCTCGATCGGGTCAGGCCTGAAGGACAACCCGAACAAGATCGACGTCGACATCGCGACGTACGACGCCAAGCCGGCGCTCGTGGTCGTCGTCACCAAGGGCGACACCCGCACCGCGTGGGTCCTGGGCCGCGACTGCGACAAGAACACGACGCCGATCGCCGGACCGACGACGGTCAGCTGACGCCGTACGCCCCCGGGTTCGGCCCGGCGCCGGGGCGCTGTCGGGGGTGGGAATGTTCCGCCCGTACGATCGGTTGTGCAGGAGGCGTCGACATGCCACCGCATGTACGCCGCCGTACACCGCTCATGTCCGACCCAGGGAGATCCGTGACCACCGACACCGCCGCTGACGCCCCGGTGCGCAACCTCATCATCGTCGGTTCCGGCCCTGCCGGTTACACCGCTGCCGTCTACGCCGCGCGCGCGAACCTGGCGCCGCTGGTGTTCGAGGGTTCGGTCACCGCCGGCGGTGCGCTGATGAACACCACCGAGGTCGAGAACTTCCCCGGTTTCTCCGACGGGATCATGGGCCCGGACCTGATGGACCAGATGCGCGCCCAGGCCGAGCGCTTCGGTGCCGAACTGGTCCGCGACGACGTCACCGCGCTCGATCTGACCGGTGAGATCAAGGTCGTCACCGACGGTGAGGGCAACGAGCACCGCGCCCACGCCGTGATCCTGGCGATGGGTTCGGCCTACCGCGAGCTCGGTCTGCCGGACGAGAAGCGTCTGTCCGGCCACGGTGTCTCCTGGTGTGCGACCTGCGACGGCGCGTTCTTCCGCGACCAGGACATCGCGGTCGTCGGTGGCGGTGACTCCGCCATCGAGGAGGCCACCTTCCTGACCCGGTTCGCGAAGTCGGTGACCCTGGTGCACCGCCGCGACGAGCTGCGCGCCTCGAAGATCATGGCCGACCGCGCCGCCGCCAACGAGAAGATCAACTTCCGCTGGAACAGCCAGGTCGACGCGATCAAGGGTGACCAGAAGGTCTCCGGGGTGACCCTGCGCGACACCGTCACCGGCGACGCCTCCGACCTCGACGTCACCGGCGTCTTCGTCGCCATCGGCCACATCCCGCGCAGCGAGCTGGTCGTGGGCCAGGTCGAGCTCGACGCCGAGGGTTACGTCCTGGTGCAGGGCCGGGGGACCGCGACCAACGTCCCGGGTGTCTTCGCATGTGGCGACCTGGTCGACCACACCTACCGCCAGGCGATCACCGCCGCCGGTTCGGGATGCTCCGCGTCGCTCGACGCAGAGCGTTTCCTGGCCGACAAACTCGGACACTGATTCAACGAATCCTGTTGTCCCACAATCCTTTTCACTGACAAACGAACCAAGGAGATCCCGATGGGTGCCATCAAGGAAACCACCGACGCCACCTTCGACGCTGACGTCCTGAAGAACGACAAGCCGGTCCTGGTCGACTTCTGGGCCCCCTGGTGCGGCCCGTGCCGCCAGCTGGCTCCGATCCTCGAGGAGATCGCCAAGGAGCACGACGGTCTGGAGATCATCAAGCTCAACTCGGACGACAACCCGAAGACCGCCGCCAAGTACGGCATCACCGGCATCCCGACGATGAACGTCTACCAGGGTGGCGAGGTCGTGAAGTCGATCGTCGGCGCCATGCCGAAGCCGAAGCTGGTCCGTGAGCTGGAGCCCTGGCTCGCCTGAGCCCTTAGCACACACGACGAGGCCCCGTCACTCCTTCCGGAGTGACGGGGCCTCGTTCGTTGTCGTCAGCTGGTGCCGGGCATACCGAGCGCCTGCAGGATGCGCTCCAGATCGTCGGATCCACCGAACTCCACGGTGATCTTGCCCTTGGAGCGACCCATCGCAATGTTCACCCGGGTGTCCAGGCGGTCCGACAGGTTCGCGGCGAGGTCGGCGTACCGCTCGTTGTTCTGACGCACCGACGACTGGCGGCGCGGCTTCTCGTCACGGCTGCCGAGCGAGACGATCTCCTCGGTGCTGCGTACGGACAGGCCCTCCGCCACGATGCGCTGCGCGAGGCGCTCCATCGCGGCGGCGTCGGTCATGCCGAGCAGCGCGCGGGCGTGGCCGGCGGACAGGACGCCGGCGGCGACCCGACGCTGCACCAGCGGGGGGAGCTTCAGCAGGCGGATGGTGTTCGAGATCTGCGGGCGGCTGCGGCCGATCCGGCCGGCGAGCTCGTCGTGGGTGCACGCGAAGTCGTCGAGCAGCTGCTGGTAGGCGGCGGCTTCCTCCAGCGGGTTCAGCTGGCTGCGGTGCAGGTTCTCCAGCAGCGCGTCGCGCAGCAGGTCGTCGTCGTCGGTGCTGCGGATGATCGCCGGGATGGTCTCCTTGCCGGCCGCCTTCGAGGCGCGCAGTCGGCGTTCACCCATGATCAGCTCGTGGGTGACGTCACCCTCGGCTTCGGGGAGCGCCCGTACGACGATCGGCTGGAGCACGCCGATCTCGCCGATGCTGTGGGTCAGCTCCGCCAGGTCGTCCTCGTCGAAGACTTGTCGCGGCTGGCGCGGGTTCGGTCGGATGGCCGCAACGGCGATCTCTGCGAAGTCCGCACCGGGAACGGCCCGCAGACCGGTGTCCTGCGTGCTGTCAGCGGCATCCTGAGCAGCGGAACTCGCGGTCCGGTGGCGCTCAGCGGCCTGATCGGCGTCACGATCGCGGCTGACGGACGGCCCCGAGCCGTAGAAGACGTCACTCGGGCGGGTCGTCGGGTTCGCCGGATCACTGGTCGGGATCAATGCACCCAAACCGCGGCCGAGGCCGCGCTGCCGCTTCTCACTCATGAGGAGAAAGTTTACGGTGCGCCCGTTTCACGTGGAACGGCGGGCCGACCTTCCCCGGGTGGTCATCGTTCGCCGGTTTCACGTGGAACGGGTCTGGAAGGGCGCCCTGGTGCCGGCGCAGCCAGAGCCCACCATGGGACGTGTTTCACGTGGAACAAAGAAGCTGTTCCACATCGGGAAACACCGGGGCAGCAGAAGGCCCAGGCGGATACGTCCGCCCGGGCCTTCTGTTCTGCGTTCGTACGAATGACTCAGCGACTCGCCAACTCGGTCGCAGCCTCCAGGTAGGAGAGCGCCCCGGTGGACGACGGGTCGTACGTGATCACCGTCTGCCCGAAACTCGGCGCCTCCGAGATCCGCACCGATCGGGGGATCCGCGTCCGCAGCACCTGCTGCGGGAAGTGTTCCTTCACCTCACCGGCGACCTGCGCGGAGAGATTGGTGCGGGCGTCGTACATCGTCATCAAGATCGTGCTGACCGACAGCGTCGGGTTGAGGAGCTTCTTGATCAGCTCGATGTTGTTCAGCAGTTGCGACAAGCCCTCCAGCGCGTAGTACTCGCACTGGATCGGAATGAACACCTCGGTCGCCGCGACGAAGGCGTTCACGGTGAGCAGTCCCAGGCTCGGCGGGCAGTCGATCAGAACGTAGTCGAAGCGCTCCTCGTCGGACATCGCTTCGAACTGCCGGGCGAGTGCCGTCTTCAATCGGCTCTCACGGGCCACGAGCGAGACCAACTCGATCTCGGCGCCCGCCAGGTCGATGGTGGCCGGCGCGCAGAACAGGTTCGGCACGTCCGGGCAGGCTTGGATGACCTCGGCCAGTTCGTCGCCGTCGACGACGACGTCGTAGATGCTCGGCACCTCGGCGTGGTGGTCGATCCCGAGCGCGGTGCTGGCGTTGCCCTGAGGGTCGATGTCGATGACCAGAACGCGCAGACCCTTCTGCGCCAGCGCCGCCGCGATGTTCACCGTGGTGGTCGTCTTGCCGACGCCACCCTTCTGGTTCGCCACCGTCATCACCCGCGGGTGTGCCGGACGGCGTACGTCGGCGGCCAGCACCTGCTGGCGTCGGGTCTTCTGGTCGGCCAAGGCAGCGAGGATCGGGGAGTCGGTGGGCGTCTCAGCGACGTCCGGCAGCTCCGCCGGTCGTACGGTCGACGCCTGCTGACCAGTGGTGGCGGGGGAGTCCGCGGTCGAGGGAGTGTTCGACTCCACGGGAGCGGACGTGGGGGTCGATGAGGACGCAGACACGGCGTGCGCCGCGATCACGGAGTCGGGGTCCTCGTCGTTCGAGGTGTCCTGCTCGCCGTCGTCGGCCTGCTCGGCCGCGGTGCCCCCGTCGGTTTCACGTGGAACAGACGTGTCGGCGGTCACCCGGTGGGCGTCACCGGTCGCCGGGACCTTCTCCACGGTCGATCCTGTGACGGGAGATTGCCAGCCGATCGAGGTCGGGGAGTGCGGCGTGGACGACGCCTGCCACCCGGTGGGTGTGGCCACGTCGGTCATCACTTTCTCCTTTGCTTGCGGTGTCGGCTTCCGGCACGGTGCGACGCGCCGTTGGAGACCTTGGCACGTCGACCACTGCGGGCCACTCGTCCACTCACGGCGACGCTGACGACCACGGTTTCGGGATCGACCACGCCGGACCCGCAGCGTACGACGTCGATCTCGGTGGCTCCGAGGGACTCCAGCACGACGCGTGCCTCGTCGACCTCCTCCTGCGCCGACGAACCCTTCAGCGCCAACATCCGACCGCCGGCGGTGAGCAGCGGGAGCGACCACTGGGAGAGGGTGTCCAACCGGGCGACCGCGCGGGAGGTGACGATGTCGACCTCGACGTCGTCGCACTGTTCGGCGCGGGCCCGCCGGATCCGTACGTTGTCCAGCTCCAGGTCGTCCTTGACGTCGTCGAGCCAGGTGACCCGGCGCAGCAGCGGCTCGATGAGCGTGATGCTGATGTCCGGGCGGGCGATCGCCAGCACCAGCCCGGGCAGCCCGGCGCCGGACCCGACGTCAGCCACCCGAGCACCTTCGGGGAGCAGGTCGGCGACCACGGCGCAGTTGAGGATGTGGCGGTCCCACAACCGCGGAACCTCCCGCGGACCGATCAGTCCGTGGGAGACACCGGTGTCGGCCAGGTGGTCGGCGAACCGCTCCATCAGGGGCAGCTGCTCACCGAGGTACGCCGCGGCCGCTGCGGGCGCGGGCGGTGTCGGCTCGGCTGGTTTCACGTGAATCGAAGGAGGACGAACGCGGGCTCAGGCCGGGATGACGACGACGTAGCGGCGCGGGTCGACGCCCTCGGACTCCGACGACAGGCCGGCGGCGAGCACTGCGTCGTGGACGACCTTGCGCTCGAACGCGGTCATCGGGTCGAGTTCGACCCGCTCGCCGGACTCCTTGGCGCGAACAACCGCGTCCTGGGCAACCTTGACCAGCGCGTCACGCTTCTCGGCGCGGTAACCGGCGATGTCCAGCATCAGGCGGCTGCGCTCACCGGTCTCGGCCTGTACGGCCAGGCGGGTCAGCTCCTGCAGCGCGTCCAGCACCTTGCCGTCCGTGCCGACCAGGCGACGCGGCACGCGGCCGTCCTCGGAGTCGACGATGGAGATCATCGCGCGGTCACCCTCGACGTCGACGTCGAGGTCGCCGTCCATGTCGGCGATGTCCAGCAGCGTCTCCAGGAAGTCAGCGGCGATCTCGCCCTCGCGGTCCAGCAGGTCGGTCGACTCGGCGACCGGATTCTCGTCAGTCATCTACGGCTCTTTCAGGAGTTCAGACGGGGTTCTTGGTGCGCGGTGGAACGGCGCTGCTCAGCGCTTGCGGCCCTTGGCGTTCTTGCCGCGCTTGTTGCTGGTCGGCTGCACCCGCTGGCCGGTGGCCTTGCCGGCGGCGGTGCCGTCCGCGGTGGAGACACCGGGCGTACCAGGGGTCTTGGCGAGGCTGACGCCCTCTTCCTCGGAGTTGTTGGTCAGGCCGGGGATGGTCAGCTTCTTGATCTCCTTGCCCTTGGCGCGGCGGCGCGCCTCGAGCGCCTTCTCGGCCTCGGAGC
>JASLFY010000223.1 GCA_030150425.1 Yimella sp.
GACCGACGGCGCCGACCTGATCGTGGTCGCCGTGCCCTCGCAGAGCCTGCGCGAGAACCTCACGTCCTGGGGCCACGTCCTGGGCGACACGGCCCCGGTCGTCTCGCTGATGAAGGGTGTCGAACTCGGCACCACCAAGCGGATGAGCGAGGTCCTGACCGAGGCGGGCGACATCGACCCGGCGCGGGTCGTGGTGCTCTCCGGACCCAACCTGGCCAAGGAGATCGCCGCCCGGCAGCCGGCCGCGGCGGTCGTCGCCTCGACCAGCCCGCGGATGCGGGCGGCGGTCGCGGAGGCGTGCGCGACGTCGTACTTCCGCCCCTACCTCGGCGGTGACGTGATCGGCACCGAGATCGCGGGGGCGACCAAGAACGTCATCGCGGTTGCCTGCGGCATGGCGTCCGGCATGGGTATGGGCGACAACACGCTCGCCTCGTTGATCACCCGCGGGCTCGCCGAGACCGCGCGGTTGGGCACCGCACTTGGCGCGGACCCGGCGACCTTCCTCGGGCTGGCCGGCGTGGGTGACCTGGTCGCCACCTGCGCGTCGCCGCTGTCGCGCAACCGCACCTTCGGCCACGCGCTCGGCAAGGGCCACACGCTGGACGAGGCGATCGCGGCGACCAAGCAGGTCGCCGAGGGCGTGAAGTCCTGCCGGTCGATCCTCGACCTCGCGCGCACCGTCGACGTGGAGGTGCCGATCGTCGAGAACGTCGAGGCGGTCGTCTACGAGGGACGCAGCACCGCCGACGTCGCCGAGGCGCTGATGTCGCGGGCTAGGAAGCTCGAGACGAACTGAGGGCGGCGTCGAGGTCGCGCCACAGGTCCTCGACGTCCTCGATCCCGACGCTGAGGCGCAGCAGTTCCTCGGGCACCGTCACGGGCTCGCCGGCGTGCCGCCGACGACGTTCGATCATCGACTCGACTCCGCCCAGGCTGGTCGACGGCAACCAGAGCCGTACGGCCTGCTCGACGGCCTCTGCCGCCGTACGTCCGCCGTGGACCTCCAGCGCGAGCATTGCGCCCGAACCGGGGTACCGCACCCGCGCCACGGCCGGGTGGGTCGACGCGCGGCGCACGATCTCGGCGGCGTTGGCGCATGCCCGCTCGAACCGTACGTGCAGGGTGCGCAGTCCGCGCAGCGCGAGCCAGGCCTCCATCGGACCCGGAATCGCCCCGCCCAAGGTGCGGGCGTTGTGCAGCGCCGCGCGCAGTTCCTCGTCCCGGGTCACGACGACGCCGAGCACCAGGTCGGAGTGGCCGGAGAGGTATTTCGTCGCGGAGTGCAGGACGATGTCGACGCCCAGGTCGAGCGGCCGCTGCAGCAGTGGGGTGGCGAAGGTGTTGTCGCAGACGGTGACGATGCCGGACTCACGGGCCGCCTTGGCCAGCGTCGCCAGATCGGCGACCTCCAGCATCGGGTTGGTGGGCGACTCCAGGACCACCAGGTCGGCGTGGTCCATCGCGTCGACGTACGCCGCGGTGTCGGCGATGTCCGCGCGGCGCAGGACCAGCCGGCCCGCGTCGTGCAACTGCTGCAGCAGTGAGCCGGTGCCGTTGTAGCAGTGGACCGGCGCCAGCACGGTGCCTCCCTGCGGCACGATCGACACGACCGCCGACACCGCCGCCATCCCGCTGCCGTACGCGAGGGCCGAGCCACCTTCGAGGCCGCCGACTGCCTCCTCGAAGGCCACCCAGGTCGGGTTGGAGAACCGCCCGTACGAGTTGTCGCCACCGGCGACGAACGTGGAGGTGAACTCGACCGACGGGCCGACGCTGGCGCCGGGAGTGCGGACGGGGCGCCCGGCGGCGACCACGAGACTGGCGGGGGACAGCGGTTCGCTGCTGGAGGTCATGGGTCCAAGGGTGACAGACGTCGCGGGCGGCTCCGGCGCAGGCTGCAGCGGGGCACCCCGGTGCGTCCCGCCACTCCTGCGGCGACGGCCGGTTAGGCTTCCGGCGATGAACACGCCAGCCGCAGCCACCGAGCCCGTCGCCGACTCCGCCGAGCCGTCCACCGGTCGCAAGCCGGTCGTCGCCCTCGTTTTCGGTGGGCGGTCCTCCGAACACGCCGTCTCCTGCGCGACCGCGGCCAGCGTGCTCCAGGCCATCGACCGGGACCGCTTCGAGGTCCTGCCGATCGGTATCACCCCGACCGGCCGGTGGGTGCTGATGGCGGACGACCCCGAGCCGCTGCGGCTGACCGCCGCGCGCAGCCCGCAGGTGTCCGGCGACCGCGAGATCGTGCTCAGCCCCGACCCGGCGAACCGGTCGATCATGGTCCGCGAACCCGGCGACATCCCGCGCGAACTCGGCACCGTCGACGTCGTCTTCCCGTTGCTGCACGGCCCGTTCGGTGAGGACGGCACCCTGCAGGGACTGCTCGAACTGTCCGACACCCGCTACGTCGGCTCCGGCGTCTCCGCGTCCGCGGTGATGATGGACAAGCACCTCATGAAGGTCGTCTTCCGCGCGGCCGGACTGCCGGTCGGGCCGTACGTCCTCATCACGGACAAGGAGTGGCAGCGCGACAAGGCCGCCGCGATGGAGCCGGTCGCCGCGCTCGGATGGCCGGTGTTCGTGAAGCCGGCGCGCGCCGGTTCCAGTCAGGGCGTCTCGCGGGCCACCGACCGGGCCGAGCTCGAGGCGGCGATCGAGGCTGCGCGCGAACACGACCCGAAGGTGCTGGTCGAGGGTGCGATCGAGGGTCGCGAGGTGGAGTGCGGCGTGCTCGAGGGCCGCGGGAGCGACCTGCCGCGCGTGTCGCCGATCGGTGAGATCGCGGTCTCCCACGAGAACCACACCTTCTACGACTTCGAGGCGAAGTACCTCGACGACTCTGCGAGCCTGAGCTGCCCGGCCGACCTTCCGCCGGCCGCGGTGGAGGAGATCCAGCAGCTGTCGATCCGCGCGTTCGACGCGGCCGGTTGCGAGGGGCTGTCCCGGGTCGACTGGTTCTACGGCCCGGACGGCACGCTCACCCTGAACGAGATCAACACGATGCCGGGCTTCACGCCGTCGTCGATGTACCCGCGGGTGTGGGCGGCGGCCGGGATCGACTACCCGAGCCTGATCACCGAACTGATCGAGCTCGCGCTGCAGCGGCGGGTCGGCCTGCGCTGATCAGGTGCAGCGGTGCTCGCCCTGCGGAATCGTGCGCGCGACGCCGGTGAACGCCGCGAGCACCTCCGGCAGGTACTGCTTCGGCAGCAGCACCTCGATCGCGGGGGAGCGCCCGTAGGTCTCGGCCTTGGTGCCGTCGGACAGGGTCGTCAGCACCCAGTCGACGTCGTCGACGGTGAGACAGTTCGGCGACGGTGCGGGTGTCACCGCACCGCACCGGGCGATGATCGCCGGGTCGCCCCAGGCGGCAGCGGCGTCGGCGCCATCGGAGATCCTTCGGCGGTCCTTCCCGGCGACCGTACGCGGCCAGGCGGCAGCGGCCTTCGCGCACAACGGATCGCCGTGGCTGGGCGCGGAGGCCACCTCGACGGTGTTGCTGCAGCCCGCCACCGACGCGACCAGGGCTACGCCGACGGCGACGCGGCTCAGACGTTGACGACGGTGCACGTGAGGGTGCGGGTGATTCCCGAGATCTCCTGGATCCGCGCGATGACCAGTCGACCCAGCTCGTCGACGGTCGCGGCCTCGATCCGGGCGATGACGTCGTACGGGCCGGTGACGTCCTCGGCGGACACGACTCCGTTGATCTGCGCGACGGCGGTGGCCACGGAGTGTGCCTTGCCGACCTCGGACTGGATCAGGATGTAGGCCTGGACCATGACGTCTCCCACTGGTTCAGGCGCAGCGCGCCGCTGCGCTCGTCGGTTCCCGGTCGACTGGCCGACCGCTTCTGCAGGGCAGACGCTACCGCGCCGTACGACGCCGTGTGGCGAGGGTCCAGAATGAGTCGGATGGACGCCCGAACACTCGCCGACGTGCACGAGGACGACGTGTTGGCCGAGATCTTCCCGGAGTTGCCCACCCGACCCGAGGTGCGTCTCGGCGTCGGCGACGACACGGCCCTGCTGGGGGTGCCGACCGGCGCCGTGCTGGTCACGACCGACTCGATGGTGCTGGGGCGCGACTTCCTGGACGACTGGTCCACCGGCGTCGACGTCGGCCGCAAACTCGTCACCCAGAATCTCGCCGACATCGCCGCGATGGGCGGATACCCGACCGCGGTGGTGGTCTCGCTGATGGCCGGTCACGACACGACGCTCCAGTGGTGCAAGGAGTTCAACTCCGGTGTGGCGCAGGGCTGTTCGGAGGCCGACGTGGCCGTGGTCGGGGGAGACCTGAGTTCCGCACCGCAGCGCTCGCGGGTCGTCAGCATCACCGCGCTGGGCGAGCTGCCGGGTCCGATGGTGCTGCGCTCCGGTGCCCGCGTCGGAGACCTGATCGCCGTCTCGGACCGGCTCGGGCGGTCGGACGCCGGCCTGCGGCTGTTGCAGCAGGGCCGCAGCGCGCAGGCGCCGGAGCTCGTCGACTTCCACCGCCGACCGGTGTGCCGACTGACGGCGGGTCCGCAGGCGGCCGCCGCCGGCGCCACCGCGATGATGGACATCAGCGACGGGCTCGTACGCGATGCGCGACGCATCGCCTCCTCCAGCCGCGTACGCCTCGAACTCGATCACGCCCGACTCGAGCCGTTCGCCGCAGCGCTCGAACCCGCCGTCGGACAGGACGCCTGGCAGTGCGTGCTCAGCGGCGGCGAGGAACACACCCTGCTGGCGTGTTTCCCTGCCGATGCACAGTTGCCGGACGGATGGACCGTCGTCGGGGCGGTGACCGCAGGGTCCGGCGTCGGCCTCGACGGCGCCGACCCCGGCCAGGGCGGCTGGGACCACTTCGGTCACTGATCGTCGGTGTGCTCCAGCGTGATCACGGTGTAGCGCGGGTCCCACGCCCGCAGCCGGGCCGGCGTGTCCGCATCACCCACGAACAGCGCGGTGGCCCAGATGTCCGCCCAGAGAACGTCCGGTCCGATGACCGTCACCGACCCGGTGTGTGCGCTCGGGCGGCCGGTCCGCGGGTCGATCAGGTGGTCACCGCGGGCGTACCGGCCGGAGGTGGCCAGTCCGGCGCGGGACAGCGGGACCGTACGCGCGATGGTGTCAGGGTGGCTCGGCTGCTGGATGCCGACGTGCCAGGGCTCGTGAGGAGCGCCGCCGGCGTACAGGTCGCCGCCGGCGTTGATGCAGTACGACTGGCTGCTCAACCCGTCGAGGATCGTCGCCGCCTGACCGATCGCCCAGCCCTTGACCGCCCCGCTCGGGTCGAACCGGCGTACGCCGTCGGCGTCCGGTAGATCGGCGTCGAAGGCGCCGCCGGTCAGTTCCCGGGCCGCCGCGCAGACGTCGGCGATGTAGCCGACGGCGCCGGTCAGTTGGTCCAGCTCGACCTCGGCCCGGCGCAGGCGCGAGACCGGACTGTTCGGGTCGTACGTGGAGAACACCGAGTCGATCCAGCGCAACCGGCGGAAGGCCCGGTCCACGACCTGCTCGACCATCGGATCGTGCAGTCCGGGACCGCGCAGATGGATGGACACCGGCAGTCCCATGACCTGTTCGACGAAGGCACGCTTGGGCTGTGTCTGGGTGAGCATCACAGATTTGCCTTGTCGATCGCGGACTGCAGCGACTGCAGGTAGCCGTTGGAGGTGACGGTCGCCCCGCTGACCATGTCGATCGACGCGCTCTGCCGGTCCACCACCTCCTGGTTCAGGATCGGCAGCGCCTGGCTGTTGATCTCCTGGTCGCGGCCGTTCCCGTTGGGGTAGACCACCGCGGTCGACGCGGTGATCTTCCCGTGCGAGACGGTGATCTGCACCTGCACCGGGCCCCAGCGGGTGTCGACGGAGTCCCCGGTGTAGGTGCCCGAGCTGCTGCTGTTGTTGCTCGCCGTGGCGCTGGGGGTGACCGCTGCGGGGTCGGCGCCGACCGCGGAGTTCGCCTGGGCGGTCGTCGAACTCTGGTGCACCGCGGTCGCGCCGGCCATCGACGAGCTCAGACTGGTGCGATAGCTGAACAACAGGACCAGCACGGTCAGCGTGCTCATGGCCCACAGGGTGATGCGTCTCATGACGTTCCTCAGTTGCTGAATCGTTCGATGTGTATCTGTCCGGGGGACACGCCCGCGGTCGTCAGCGCCCGTTCCACCGCGTCCATCCAGGCCGGGGCGCCGCACACGTAGACGTCGTGGTCCGGCAGGTCGGGGACGAGGTGCAGCAGGGCCTCGGCGTCGCCCAGATGGGCGGCGTTGTCCGGCAACCAGGAGGGTGCGCCGTCCGGGCGACGGGTGCGCGGCCCGGTGACGAAGAAGACACGGTGGCCACGCTCCCGGGCGATGCGCTGTTGTTCCTCGGGCCACAGCAGGTCGGCCGTCGAGCCGGCCCGTTGCACGAGGGTGATGTCGCCCGGAGATGTGTACTGCAGTGACTCGTACAGGGCGTGCAGGGGCGTGATGCCGATCCCGGCGCCGATCAGCAGCACCTTGCGCCGGGTCCGTACGCCCTCGTGAAGGCGGCCGTACGGCCCCTCGATCCACACTTTCGTGCCCGGGCGCACCTGCGCCAGTTCGGAGCTGCCGTCACCGACGACCGCGACCGTGATCCGCAGCGATCGGCCGTCGGGGGCGTGCGACAACGAGTACGGGTGGGCCCGGGTCTGCCCGGCGCCGGCGAACCGCCAGTGGAAGAACTGGCCGGGGCTTACACGGAGCCGGTGCACCGAGCGGCCGGTCACCGTGACGGTGACCGCGCGCGGGGTGGGCCGCTCGACCGCAGCGACCCGCAGGTCCTGGCGCAGGCTGGTCCACACCGGGATCGCGACCCGGAAGACCAGCACCGCGGCCGCGGCGGCGCCCCAGAGCGACCACCAGAAGACCGTCGCGGCGGTGGAGGCGGTGAAGTCCTGCCCGGTCCACAACTGGTGCGGCAGCGCGAGGCCGACACCGAGGTAGGCGTACAGGTGCAACAGGTGCCAGGACTCGTACCGCAGTCGGCGGCGGGCGGCGCGGAGGCTGGTGACGACGACCAGGCAGAGCGCGAGCGTGCCCGCGACGGCGAGCAGCATGGCGGGGTAGTGCAGGGTCAGATCGACGCTCGTCGACCAGAGGGCACCCCATCGGGCTCCCGCGTAACCCGCGACGATCGTCGCGATGTGGACCCACATCAGGCTGAAGCCGGCGAAGCCGACGAGGCGGTGCCGGCGGGCGAGCTCGTCCTGGCCGTACGCCCGCTCGACGAACGGGATGCGGGCCATCAGCAGGACCTGGATCAGCAGCAGGTCGGCCGCGAGCAGGCCGCTCAGCCGGCCGAACGTCGTCCAGCCGTCGGTCCACGAGTCGAACTGCCGCAGGCCGCCGTGGTCGACCCAGAGCGCGACCACGAACAGCAGGCTCGCCCAGGTCAGCGCGCCGGCCGCATCGCGCCACCACCGGCGTACGACCGTCGGCGGTGGCGCCGGGACGGCCGGTCGCGGCAGCCGTACGGCGGGAGGGGAGAGGGTCATGCCGACCAGCGTGCGGCGGGTCGCTGTGCCGCCGCTGTGCGAGGGCCGTGGCGCACGCACAAGTTCGGCAGCAGAAGCCGCGACAACGAGAACGACCGACCCCGGAACGGGATCGGTCGTTACGTGCGAAGGAGGAAGGTCAGCGCTTGACCTTGCCCGCCTTCAGGCACGAGGTGCAGACATTGAGACGCTTCGGGGTCACACCGGCGTCGCCCACGAGCGCACGGACGCGCTGGATGTTCGGGTTCCAGCGGCGCTTGGTCTTGCGCTGCGAGTGCGAGACGTTGTGACCGAAGCCGGGTCCCTTGCCGCAGACGTCGCAAGTGGCAGCCACGGTGATCTCCTGAAGTTGGTCGATGAGTTCTTCTCCCGACTGCGGGCACAGGGAAAGACCCATGGCTCACGGTGGGAACTTCGTAAGCGTACCGGTGGGACGGCCAGCCACCAAACCGAGCGTTCCGCAGGATCCGTCGGACGCACTCACGGGACGTTGTCGGTCGCGCCGGTTAGGCTCGGGCCGCGCACCGGTTGTGTGCGCCGCTCGTCGTGGACCGATCGCAGGAAAAGACCTCGCGCGATCAGCACACGAGCGTGCGACTCGACCGACGACTCGGAAGGATGACGCGATGGCGCTCGCGAGTCTCAACCTGACCGCCCTACGTCGCTGGGTCGTCGTGGCCCGCACCGATCTGGCGCAGTTCGCCGATCGGATCAATGC
>JASLFY010000257.1 GCA_030150425.1 Yimella sp.
GGACAACCGGCGACGAAGGATCAGGCGTCGGCCGCAGCCGGCTCCTCGGGTCCATCGGACACCTGGCGCATCGTCGCGACCATCTCGCACTCGGGCCAGTACTTCGCGTGCAGGTCGGCGAACTCCTGCTGCCCGGCGACGGCCTCCTCGAGCGTGTCGTACTGCATGAGCGCCCAACCGCCGACGACCTCCTTGGCCTCGGCGTACGGGCCGTCGACGCGGGTGACCTCGCCCTTGCGGACGACGAAGTTCACCGCGTCCTCGGTGCCGTAGAGGCCGCCACCGTCCAGGAAGTGACCCTGCGCGGCCTGCTCGCCGATGTGCTTGTCCATCGCCTCGAACAGCGCCTGCGGCGGCATCCCGCCGCCCTCGACCATCCGTACGAATCCCATGAAACGAGGCATGTCCAGCTCCTGTTGCTCGGTGGGTCACCGCGGATCGGTGACCGACTCACCCGTACGTCGAACAGCCTCCCGCGTTTTCTACACGCGATCTCAGATGGGTTCGAGAATCCTGCGCAGGAAGTCCTGGGTGCGCGGGTTCTGCGGGTGCGAGATGACCTCGTCCGGCGGCCCCTGCTCGACGATCAGGCCGTTGTCGATGAACAACACCTGGTCGGCGACCTGGGCGGCGAACTTCACCTCGTGGGTGACGATCACCATCGACCAGCCCTCGGCGGCGAGGTCGCGGATCACCCGCAGCACGTCGCCGACCAGCTCCGGGTCGAGCGCCGAGGTCGGCTCGTCGAAGAGCACCAGGTCGGGCTGCAGCGCCAGCGCGCGGGCGATGCCGACGCGCTGCTGCTGACCGCCGGAGAGTTGGTACGGGTACTTGTCGGCGTGGTCGGACAGCCCCACCTTCTCCAACAGTTCGAGCGCGGCCTCACGCGCCTTGGCCGCCGACACACCCTGCACCACGACCGGCCCCTCGGTGACGTTCTCCAGGGCGGTGCGGTTCGGGAACAGGTTGTAGCCCTGGAACACCATCGCGCTACGCGCGGTGAGGGCTGCGACCGCGGCCCGCTGCGCCTTCGGCAGCTGCCCACGCCGACCCCGGCGGATCTGCGCGAAGTCGACCGTGGCGTCGCCGACGGTGACGGTTCCGGAGTCGGGCAGTTCGAGTCCGTTGAGCGACCGCAGCAGGGTCGTCTTGCCGGACCCGGACGGACCGAGCACGACCGTCACGGTGCCCGGCGCGACCTCGAACGAGATGTCCTCGAGGACCTGGTTGGCGCCGTACGCCTTGCGCAGGTTCTGGACGTTCAGGAGGGATGTCATGCCACGAACCTGCTCACTCGCTTCTCGACGCGGGCCTGGACGAACGACAGGACGACGCTGATCAGCCAGTAGTAGATCGCGGCCAGTCCGTACAGGGTGAAGAACTTGAAGGTGGGCGCCGCCGCGATCTGCGCCTGGCGCAGCAGTTCGACGACGAGGATCGAGGAGGCCAACGACGTGGACTTCACCAGGTCGATGAGCGTGTTCGACAGCGGCGGTACGGCGGTGCGCGCCGCCTGCGGGATGATCAGCCGCCGCAGCGTGGTGCGGTAGTCCATGCCGATCGTGCGGGCCGCCTCCCACTGACCGCGCGGCACCGACTGGATCGCGGCGCGGATGATCTCCGCGCCGTACCCGGCGACGTTGAGCGAGAAGCCGATGACCGCCGCGGTGAACGGTGCCAGCTTCCAGCCGAACTGCGGCAGACCGAAGTAGATCAACAGCAGCAGCACCAGCACCGGGATGCCGCGGAACACCGAGATGAACAGGCGGGCCGGCAGGAAGGCGACCGGGTTGGTCGACATCCGCGCGATCGCGACCAACAGCGCGATGACCAGACCGATGACGAAGCTGATGATCGTCAACGGGATGGTCACCTTGATCGCGGCCCACGCCATCGGCCAGGCGTTGTCCTTGGCGATCTGCCAGTCGGTGATCGGCTTGGCGTTGGGGTTGAAGTACTTGTCGTAGAGGTTCTGGGTGGTGCCGTCGGCCTTGAGTTCGGCGATGCCCTTGTCGAGCTGCGGCATGAACCCGGAGTTCTTCTTAGCGGCCAGCACCGACTCGGACTTGTCGTCGGTCTCCGCGACGATCTTGACGCCCGGGTTGCTCTGGGTGGCCATGAAGTTCTTGACGGCGAGTTTGTCGTTGACCATCACGTCGACGCTGCCCTGACGCAGGTTCTGGATCGCCTTGTCCATGCTGTCGACGCCGACGACCGTGGCGCCGTTCTTCTTCGCGACGTCGGCCCAGTTGCTCGTCAGGTTCTGCGCGGCCCGCTTGCCCTTGAGGTCCTTCAGGCCCTTGATCGAGGTGTTGCCGTCGGCGACGACCACGACGCCGGTGGTGTCGACGTACGTCGTCGAGAGGTCGTACAACGCCTGCCGCTGCGGGTTCTTGGTGACCTGGTTGGCGACGACGTCGATGCGGCCCGAGCTGAGGGCTGCGAACATCGAGTCCCAGGGCACCTCCACGAACTGCACCTGGATGCCGAGCTTGCGGCCGAGGGCGCGCATGAACTCCACGTCGAAACCGGTGAGCTCGTCACCCTGGTGGTAGCTGAACGGCGGGTACACCCCCTCGGTGCCGACCTTGAGCACCTTCGGCAGCCCGGCCGCGGGTTTCGCCGCAGCCGTTGCCACCGCCTTCTTCGGGGTCGCGGAGGCGGTGGTGGCCGCCCCGAGACCCAGCAGCAGCGTGATCGCGACGAACAGCGCGGTCAGCGCTGAAACCGTACGCGAAGTTTTGAAACCCATGACGAATAGTTAACCCTTGCCCTCAGCTGGAGCGCCAATCCGCAGGCACGACCGGACGTTCTGTCACGCCATCTGATGAAACTATCCCCGCAGTTGGGTGACTCACGCCACATCCGCCCGGCCGGACTGGCAGGCTCTGCCCATGAAGAGCACCATGCAGACCGCCAGCCTGAACATCGCCGCCCTGTTGGAACACGGCACGACCGTCCACCGCGACGCGAAGTGCATCACCTGGACCGAGAACGGCCCGCGCGAGACGACGTACGCCGACCTCGGCGCCGAGGCGCGCAGGTTGGCGAATGCGTTGCGCGGCATGGGAATCGACGGCGACCAGCGGGTCGCGACCTTCATGTGGAACAACGCCGAACACCTCACCGCGTATCTCGCGGTGCCGGCGATGGGCGCCGTGATGCACGCCCTCAACATCCGCCTCTTCCCCGAGCAGTTGATCTACGTCGCGAACCACGGCGGCAGCGAGGTCGTGGTCGTCGACAACAGCCTCGCCGAGCCGTTCGGCAAGCTGCTCCCCCACCTGCCGAAGATCCGCCGGGTCATCGTCAACGGCCCGGTCCCGGACGCCGTACGCGAAACGCTGGCCGCGCCGGACCACGTCGAGCAGGTCCACGACTGGGCGGAACTGCTGGCCGACCAGAGCGACGAATTCTTCTGGCCCACAACGGAGATCGACGAGTTGTCGGCCTCGTCGATGTGTTACACCTCCGGCACCACCGGCAACCCCAAGGGCGTCGTCTACTCGCACCGCTCCAACTACACCCACGCCACCGCGTGCGCCCAGGCGCTGGAACTGACCGCGACCGACCGCACCCTCGTGGTCGTGCCGCTGTTCCACGCCAACGCGTGGGGCTTCCCGTACAGCGCGATGGTCGCCGGGAACACGCTGGTCATGCCCGACCGCTTCCTGCAGCCGGAGCCGCTGGTACGGATGTGCGCGGAGCTGAAAGTGACCACCGGCGCCGGGGTACCGACGATCTGGAACGGGATGCTGCAACTGCTCGACGCGCAGGGTGGCGACATGTCGACCGTCCGCCGGTTCATCTCCGGCGGATCCTCCTGCCCGCCGGCGGTGATGAAGGGCTTCGGTGCGCGCCACGGGGTGGAGGTGGTCCAGGCATACGGCATGACGGAGACCTCACCGCTGGTCAGCACGGCCGAGGCACCGGCCGGGCTCGAGGCCGGCTCGCAGGAGTACTGGCGTTACCGACTCTCCCAGGGCCGGCTCATCAACGGCGCCCGCGGACGGATCGTCGGACCCGACGGGAGCGTGCAGCCGTGGGACGGCACCTCCGTCGGCGAACTCGAACTGAGCGGACCGTGGATCACCGCGGAGTACTACTCCAACGGCACCGAGTCCGAGGCCGAGCTGGCCGACATGGCCAGCAAGTTCGACGGTGAGTGGCTGCGCACCGGCGACGTCGGCGCGATCAGTCACGACGGTTACATCTTCCTGTCCGACCGGGCCAAGGACGTCATCAAGTCCGGCGGCGAGTGGATCTCCTCGGTCGACCTGGAGGACCAGCTGATGGCCCACGACGCGGTCTCCGAGGCGTCGGTGGTCGGGGTTCCCGACGACAAGTGGGGCGAGCGACCGCTGGCCGTCGTCGTGGTCCGCGAGGGCGCGTCGGTGACGATGGAGGAACTACGCGACCACCTCGCCGCGAACCTCGCGCGCTGGCAGGTGCCGGACCGCTGGGCGCTGATCGGCGAGGTGCCCAAGACCTCGGTCGGCAAGTTCGACAAGAAGCGGATCCGGGCGCAGTTCGCCGACGGCGAGTTGAGCGTCAGCCGGACGTCGATGCCGGTGGAGACGCCGACGGAATAGCGATCGCCCCGATCAGCGGACCGTGGGCGAGGTCGCGTACGACGAACCCTGCGTACGTCCGCTGACCGCCGAAGCCCCAGTCCAACCGGGTGCGCAGCGCCTCGTCGAGGTCGAACAGTCCGGCCTTGACCAGCGCCTCACCCCGTACGAACTCCCGCCCGGTCCGACCGAGCGGGAGTTCGTCGTCCGGCGCCACCGCTTCGATGTCGATCCCGACCGGGCCGTGGTCGGCGGCGACGGCCGCAACCCAGCCGGCAGTGTGTGACCAGGAGACCGCGACGTCACTGCCGACGATGCGCGGTCTGCCGTGCGGGCCGCCGCACCGGGCGCAGGTCTGCTCGAACCGGGCGTCGGCGACGCCGACCCGAGCGGCCGCCCGCGCCGCGAGCGCCCGGGCGGCGACGAAATCCATCCGGTCCTGCGGGCGTACGAGGGCGTCGTGACGTTGCTGCTCGGTCGCCGACAGCGGGTGGGGCGGCAGCGTGTCGCTGCGTTCGATCAAGATCACCGGCTGCACGCGGCCATTCTCGCCGGTGGCCGTCAAGATTCCGTCAAGGCGCGTCAACGCGACCTCAAGCCGCCCGCCGTGTCGGCCGCGGCGGCGTTCGCTGGATGCATGATCGAAAACCTGGCGGCGGCCGTCGTCGCCCTTGCACTCGTGGGCTATCTGCTCTACGCCCTGATCCGACCGGACCGGTTCTGAGATGAACCCGATCTTGCAGACCGTCCTGTTCATAGTCACCCTGGCGATCGTCCTCGGCGCGGTCCAGACGCCGCTCGGCACCTGGATCCACCGCGTCTTCACCGACGAACGCGACTGGCGCGTCGAGCGATTCGTCTACCGCCTCGTCGGTGTCGACGCCCGTTCCGAACAGTCCTGGCGGACGTACGCGGTCGCCGTGCTGGCCTTCGCGGTGGTCTCCGTCGCGGTCCTGTTCGCCTTGACTCTCGGCCAGGCGCTGCTGCCCTGGGGGTTCGGCCGCAGCCAGGACTGGCACACCGCGCTCAACACCGCGATCTCGTTCACCACCAACACCAACTGGCAGTCGTACGCCGGGGAGTCCGGTGCGGGCTACTCGCTCGGCGCGCTCGGCCTGACCGTGCAGAACTTCGTCTCGGCCGGCACCGGCCTGGCGGTGGCGATCGCGCTCTGCCGCGGCATCGCCCGTGACCGCTCCGGCACGATCGGCAACTTCTGGGTCGACCTGGTGCGCGGCTGCGTACGCGTGCTGTTGCCGCTGGCGACGATCGGCGCGCTGGTGCTGCTGCTCGGCGGCGTGATCCAGAACCTCGACGCACCGCATGTCGTGACGACGCTGACCGGCGGTCACCAGACGATCCAGGGCGGACCGGTCGCCTCGCAGGAGGCGATCAAGTTGTTGGGCACGAACGGCGGCGGGATCTTCAACGCGAACTCGGCGCACCCGTTCGAGAACCCCACTCCGTGGACGAACCTGGTCGAGATCGTCCTGCTGCTGATGATTCCGTTCTCGCTGCCGCGGGTGTACGGCCTGATGGTTGGCGACCGTCGCCAGGGCGGGGTCCTGCTCGCGACGATGGCGACGCTGCTGGCGGTCAGCACGACACTCGCCGCCTGGGCCGAACAGTCGTCGGCGCGTGCGGCGTTCGGCGCGATGGAGGGCAAGGAGCAGCGCTTCGGGATCATCGGTTCGATGGTCTTCGGGTCGGCCACAACCGGCACCTCGACCGGAGCGGTCAACGCCATGCACGAGTCGATGAGCGCACTCGGCGGCGGCCTCGTGATGACCAACATGATGCTCGGTGAGGTCTCGCCCGGCGGGGTCGGCACCGGCCTCTACGGGCTGCTGGTTCTCGTTCTCGTCACGGTGTTCATCGCCGGCCTCATGGTCGGCCGCACGCCCGAACTGCTCGGGAAGTCGGTCGGTCGCAGGGAGATCACCTACGCCGCACTGGCCACGGTCACGACGCCCGCGCTCGTGCTGGTGGCCACCGGTGCCGCCCTGGTGATCCCGACGGCCCGGGCCGGGCTGCTCGCCGGCGGTCCGCACGGCCTGTCCGAGATGCTGTACGCCTTCACCTCCGCGGCCAACAACAACGGCTCAGCGTTCGCCGGGCTCACGGCCGACCAGCCGTACCTCAACCTCACGCTCGCCGGCTGCATGTTCCTCGGCCGGTTCCTGCCGATCATCCTTGTGCTGGCGATCGCCGGATCGATGGCGGCCCAGCAGCGTCGGCCCGCCACCCGAGGCACCATGCCCACCCACGGCCCCGTCTTCACCGGCCTGCTGATCGCGATCGTGGTGATCGTGGCCGGCCTCACCTACTTCCCCGCCCTCTCCCTCGGATCCATCGCGGAGGCCCTGTCGTGACCGCCACCCCCGTCCTGCTCGGCACCGCCCGCCAGGCGTTCCCCCGCGCGCTGCGCAAGCTCGACCCCCGGCACTGCTTCCGTTCCCCGGTGATCTTCGTCGTCTGGGTCGGGTCGGCGCTGACGACCGTGCTGTCGGTGCTGCACCCATCGGTGTTCTCGATCGCAGTGACCGGGTGGCTGTGGCTGACGATCGTGTTCGCCAACCTGGCGGAGGCGATCGCCGAGGGCCGGGGCAGGGCCCAGGCCGACAGCCTGCGCAGGACCCGTACGACCACGCCCGCCCGGCGGCTGACCGCCGCCGGCGAGGAGGAGGTGGCCGGCACCGACCTGGCCGTCGGTGACCGCGTCGTCGTCGAGGCCGGGCAGGTGATCCCCGGCGACGGAGACGTCGTCGAGGGCGTCGCGTCGGTCGACGAGTCGGCCATCACAGGCGAGTCCGCGCCGGTGATCCGGGAGTCGGGCGGCGACCGGTGCGCGGTCACCGGCGGCACCACCGTGTTGTCCGACCGGATCGTCGTGCGGATCACCAGCAG
>JASLFY010000287.1 GCA_030150425.1 Yimella sp.
GACGTCCCGACCCTGTGGCAGAACGCCCTCAAGGGGGTCTCCGGCGTCCGCAGGCTCAGGCCTGGGCGTTCTTGATGTAGTCGACGGCGTCACCGACGGTCTTGAGGTTCTTGACCTCGTCGTCGGGGATGCGCACGCCGAACTTCTCCTCGGCGTTCACCACGATCGTCATCATCGACAGCGAGTCGATGTCGAGGTCCTCGGTGAACGACTTGTCGGTCTGGACCTCCTTCGGGTCGAGGCCGGTCTCCTCGTTGACGATTTCGGCCAGACCCTCGAGGATCTCCTGGTCGTTGCTTGCCATCGTTGTGCTCCTTCAACTGTGTGCGTTACCAAGGGTTTTCGGTGATCCGGAGGGCCCGCCGGATCGCGGGAGTCCGTCAGGGGAGTTCGATCACCTGGGCGGCGTAGACCAGCCCGGCACCGAACCCGATCTGCAGCGCGAGGCCGCCGTGGGGTGCCTCGCCGGTGCGCAGCATCCGTTCGGTGGCCAGCGGGATCGAGGCCGCCGAGGTGTTGCCCTGTTCGGCGATGTCGCGGGCGACAGGGATGTCGGCCGGCAGCTTCAACTGCTTGATCATCGCGTCGATGATGCGCATGTTCGCCTGGTGCGGGATGAAGACGTCGAGGTCGTCCACCGTGATCCCGGCCGCGTCCAGCGCCTGCTGCGCAACGGGTGCCATGCCCCAAACGGCCCACCGGAAGACCGACTGGCCGGCCATGCCGATCGTCGGCCAGGTGTGTTCGCCGGGGTCGGTGTCCGAGGCCCACTTCTGCCGCAGTTCGATCCACGACTCGCGCTGCTGGATGGTGGTCCACTGCTCACCGGCGGAGCCCCAGACGGTGGGGCCGATCGCCGGGGTCTCGCTCGCACCGACGACCGCCGCACCGGCGCCGTCGGCGAAGATGAAGGCGGTGCCGCGGTCGTACTTGTCGGTGAAGTCCGACAGCTTCTCCACGCCGACGACCAGCACGTTGCGGGCGCTGCCACCGCGCACCATGTCGGACGCGAGGCTGATGCCGTAGCAGTAACCGGCGCAGGCCGCCGAGATGTCGAACGCCGGAATTCCGTTGCGGCCCAACTGGGTTGCGATCAGCGGGGCGACAGCCGGGGTTTGGTAGGGGTGGGTCACGGTCGCGACCAGGATCGCGTCGACGTCGTCCATCGAGATGTCGGAGTTGGCCACCGCGTCGCGCGCCGCGGCCTCGGCCATGAAGGTGACCGTCTCCTGTTCGTTCGCGATGCGTCGGGTCACGATGCCGGACCGCTCGCGGATCCACTCGTCGGAGGAGTCGATGAACTCGATGACCTCCTCGTTGGTGACGACGCGCTCGGGGCGGTAGCCACCGACGCCTCGCACCCGGGCGTACGTCGCTCCCTCGGACGCGCGCAGCGTGCCGGTCTTCTTCGGGGACACCATCGGATCAGACCTCGCTCGGGTAGAGACGCAACAGGGGCTGGCCGGGGGAGACCGGGTCACCGTCGCTGACCAGCCATTCGACGACCTGGCCGCCGTGGACCGCGACGACCGGGGCGTTGTCGCGCAGGGTGCTGACCGTCGCCACCTGGGCGCCGGCCGCGACGGAGTCGCCGGGGGTGAGGTCGTCGATCGCGATGGTGCCCTTGACCGGCGCGACCACAAGGCGCCAGGTCGGGTCCATCGCCTGGCGCGGCTGACCGTGTTCACGGATCATCGCGTGGGCCTTCTCCAGGTCGTCCGGCGTCTTCATCGCGAGCGTCTCGACGCCCTTCAGGCCGCGCTTGGCCAGGCCCACGAGGGTGCCGGCCGGCGGGATCTCGATCAGACCGGTGACGCCCATCGAGGCGAGGGTCTCCATCGTGAGGTCCCAGCGCACCGGGCTGCTGATCTGGGTGACCAGGCGGCGCAGCACGTCGACGCCGTCGTGGACGACGAGACCGTCACGGTTGGAGATCAGCGGCACGCGCGGGTCGTGGGTGGAGATGGCGCGGGCGTATCCGGCCAACTGCTGGACCGCGGGGGCCATGTGGTCGGTGTGGAACGCGCCGGCGACGCTCAGCGGGATGACGCGGGCCTTCGCGGGCGGGTTCTCGGCGAGCGCGGCGAGCTGCTCGGTGGTGCCGGCGGCGACGATCTGACCGGCGCCGTTGCGGTTGGCCGGGGTCAGGCCGTGCTGCTCGATCGCGGCGAGCACGTCGTCCTCGACGCCGCCGACGACCGCGGACATGCCGGTCGGGCGTACGGCGCTGGCGGCTGCCATGCCCTTCCCGCGTTCGCGGACCAGCACCATCGCCTGCTCGGCGGACAGTACGCCGGCCGCGGACGCGGCGGTGATCTCACCGACGGAGTGGCCGGCGCCGGCACCGACGACCCGGAAGCCGTCGGCGGGGTGGTTGAACAGGGCGAGCAACGAGACCAGACCGGCCCCGACGATCAGCGGCTGGGCGACCGCGGTGTCCTTGATGGTGTCCGCGTCGGAGGTGGTGCCGTGGGCGACGAGGTCGATCGAGGCGACCGCGGACAGCCAGCCCAGCCGGTCCCGGAAACCGGGGAGTTCCAACCATGGGGCCAGGAAGCCTGGCGTCTGTGAACCTTGACCTGGGCAGACGATTGCGAGCACGACTCCCACTCTGCTGGGTCCGGCGGGCTCAGGCGGTCACCGAAACCGACGAAGATC
>JASLFY010000070.1 GCA_030150425.1 Yimella sp.
GCACAGATCGAGACGGCGGGCGACGGTGTGCGGATCACCGTCGTGAACGCGGTGGATGCGGACCGCAGCGTCGGTCCGCACGGCCGTGGCGGGCGTGGGTTGATCGGCATGCGGGAGCGGGCGGTCGCGGTCGGCGGGACCCTCACCACAGCGCTCGAGGACGAATCCTGGTGGGTACGAGCGCAATTGCCGCTGGAGGGAGAATGACGCGGGTGCTGGTCGCGGACGACGATGCGATGGTCCGCGGTGGCCTCGCGGCGATGCTGGACGCGCAGCCCGACCTCGAGGTCGTCGGTGAAGCGGTCGACGGAGTCGACGCCGTGGCGACCGCGCGGGACACCCGCCCGGACGTCGTCGTGATGGACGTACGGATGCCCCGGCTGGACGGCATCGGGGCGACCCGGCAGATCGTCGCCGACGACAGCCCTCCCGCGGTGCTGGTGGTCACGACCTTCGAGCACGACTCGTACGCCCTCGACGCGCTGCGCGCCGGCGCGGCAGGCTTCCTGCTGAAGCGTTCCGGCGCCGACCTGCTCGTGCAGGCCGTCCGCACGCTTGCCCTCGGCGACGCGGTGCTGTTCCCGGCGCGGATCCGCGACCTGGTCGACCGGTTCGGTGGCGGCGTCGAGCTGCCGGCGCTCGCGCCGCGCGAGCAGGAGGTGCTGCGCGGGTTGGCCCGCGGGATGTCGAACGCAGAGATCGCCGCGGAGCTCTTCCTCGGCGTGGAGACGGTGAAGACCTACGTCGCGTCGCTGCTGGCGAAGCTGGGGTGCGCGACCGCACCCAGGCGGTGGTGGCGGCGTACGAGTCCGGGTTCGTGCGGGCCGGCGTCACCGACTGACCTTCGCCAACCACGCGGCGCCGCTGCCGTCGAACGGCGGCCGGTGGTCGCGGACCATCGCGTGGACCTCGTCGGCCGCCCGCCGGGTGGCCTCGACCAGCTCCGCCGGGTAACCGAATTCGACCGTGTGGTCGGCGAATTCGTCCTCGTCGTCGATGAAGACCTCGCCGGTGAACCGTTCGACGACGTCGAGGTCGATGTCCTCCAGCGTGGCCCGCAGCCCGTCGCCCTCGGTGGTCCAGCGCGCCGGGGTGGTGATGTCGACGTACGTCCGGGTCCTCAGCTTCCCGGTCGGATCGGGCGCGTTGAACGCCGCGGCCCACCGGGCGCCGTGCGGCAGCAGTCGTACGGTGTCGCTGGCGGCCACGACTTCGACGCCGGGACGGGCGAAGGGGGTGCCGGCCGGCATACCGAGCCAGACGCCGACCTCGTCGACACCGAGCAGCGTGTAGCGCTCCTGCCAGTGCTCGCGGCCGTCGTACTTGCGGAAGTCGAGGTGCACCGGGGTGCCGATCGGGGTGTTGCCCGGGAAGGTCGACACCGGCTCCTGAGTCATGTCTGCCAGCGTAACCAGCCCGGCCGGGGCGAAAGTCCGCCGCGCGGGCGGCGGACTTGGCACACTCAGGGGGTGCTGCGCACCCACCGGATCCCGAACGTCGTGCCGCAGAGCGGTTTCGACGCCGCTCTGCGGTTGTGCGCGACCCGTCCCGACGTCCACGTCTTCGTCGCCGCGCGACTGCTCGCCGGCGGGCGGCACGCCGTGCAGAACCTGGTCACCCTGCACCCCGCCGACGACCTGCGCTCGATGTGTTGGACCTCCGCGAACGTCGTGCCGGTCGAAGTCGCCGACGACGAGATCGACCTGTACGCCGCCCGGCTGCGCCGGTTCCGGCGGCGCAGTTCGTCGATCTTCGGCCGGTCCGAGCAGGTGCTGCCGTTGTGGGATCGGCTCGAGCGGCACTGGGGGACGGCCCGCACGGTGCGCTGGGAGCAGCCGGTGATGTCGATGACCGTCGCCGACCTGTCTCCCGATGTCCCGGTCGACGACCGGGTGCGGCCCGCGCGACCGGACGAGGTCGACCTGGTGCTGCCGGCCGCGGCCCACATGTTCACCGGCGAGATCGGCTACCCGCCGTTCTACGGGTCCGACCGGGAGTACCGCCGGCTGGTCGCCTCCCTGATCAACCGCGGCCACACGTACGTGATGGTCCAGTCCGGCCGGGTCGTGTTCAAGGCCGACATCGGGTCGCTCGCGTTCGGCGTCGCCCAGATCCAGGGCGTGTGGGTCGCGCCCGAACTGCGCGGTCACGGGCTCGCGACCCCGGCGATGCACTCCGTCGTACGACAGGTGCTGGACCACCACGCCCACACGGTGTCGCTCTACGTGAACGACTTCAACACCGCGGCGGTGCGCACCTATCAGCGGTGTGGCTTCCGTCAGGTCGACACCTTCTCGACCGTCATCCTCTGACCCCGTACGGTCACCGCATGACCACTCTGTCCCGAGGCGCCCGCGGTGTGGCCACCGCGTTCGCCGTGTCCGGCACCGTTCACCTCGTCCGCCCGCAGGTCTTCGAGCCGCTGATCCCACCGCAGTTGGGCCATCAGCGTGCGCTCGTCCAGGCCTCCGGCGTTGCGGAACTGCTCTGTGCGGCAGGGCTTTTCACGCCCGGAGCGCGCCGCGTCGCCGGACCGGCGTCCGCCGCGCTGTTGGTCGGCGTGCTGCCGGGCAACGTGCAGATGAGCCTCGACGCCGTGCGCGCGGCGCGGCAGAGCCCGACGCCGTGGCGGATGGCGTTCGCGGCGGGCACCCTCGCCCGTATCCCGGTGCAGTGGCCGCTGGTGAAGTGGGCCTGGGCGGCCCGGCACGCCTGACGACGGTGCTTGCGCTCTAGCCCAACTGCTGCGACGGCCCGTCGCCCGGCTCACCGCGGGTGGCGCGGGCCGGCGAGCGGTCGCCACGGATCGTCGCCACCATGTCGATGACCCGGCGCGTGGCCCGTACGTCGTGGGCGCGGAAGGCGACCGTGCCCAGCCAACAGGCGACGGCGGTCGCGGCCAGCGTCCCCTCCAGCCGGTCGTCGGCCTCCAGATCGAGACTTTCGCCGACGAAGTCCTTGCGCGAAAGCGCCTGCAACACAGGGAAACCCAGCTGCGCCACCTGATCGGTGGCGCGCAGCACGGCCAGCGAGTGGTGGGTGGTCTTGCCGAAGTCGAGGGTGGGATCGACGAGCACCGATTCCGGGCGTACGCCGGCCGCGACGGCGCGCTCGGCGCCGGCCCGCAGCGTACGCAACACGGAGGCGACCACCGCGTCGTTCTCGGCCGACCGTCCGGCTCCGGCGGCGGCGTAGCGGATCCCGACCGGGTCCGTACGCGGCGGCAGTCCGCCGGTGTGGCTGACGACGTAACCGGCACCCAGTTCCGCTGCGGCAGTGACGAGTTCGGGGTCGGCCCCCGCCCAGGTGTCGTTCACCAGGTCGACACAGCCGGCCGCAGCCCGGGCGACCGGAGCGCGCCAGGTGTCCAGCGACAGCAGGACGTCCGGATACCGCTCCCGCGCGGCCTGCAGGAACGGGACCACCCGGTCGATCTCCTGCGCGACGTCGACCCAGTCGCCTTCCTGCCCGGCGCGTACGCCGCCCACGTCGACGATGTCGGCCCCGGCGGCCACGGCGTCGTCGAGCGCCGCCATGGCGGCCTCGAAACCGGAGTGCCGGTTGCCCTCCCAGAACGAGTCCGGGGTGCGGTTGACGATGGCCATCACCGCGGGGCTCGCCGCGTCGAACTGCTTGTCCCGCAACCGAAGTGGTGTGGTGTGGATCAACTGGGCTCCTCGCGCGACGGGCGTGGATAGATTCGGGGCATGACTCGGGACACAGACGTCGACGTGTTCGCCCGCACTCCGTTGAACCAACCGCCGCCGCTCGTCGGCCATCATGCCGTACGCGGTGACGCGGCACTGGTCGATGCGCTGCGCGCGCAGGCGGGGGAGCAGGCCGACGACCTGCTGACGTCGTTGGACGACCTCGGCCTCGAGGCGGGCTCGGCGCAGACGCGCGAGCACGGCATGCTCGCGAACACCGACGGCCCCACCCTGCGCACCGTGGACCGGTTCGGAGCGCGGGTCGACGAGGTCGACTTCCACCCGAGCTGGCACCACATGATGGGCCGCGGACTCGCCCACGGGCTCGGCGCGACCGCCTGGGTCAGTGACGACCCGCTGCCGCATCTGCGGCGCGCCGCCGGCTACATCGCCTGGACACCGCTCGAGCCCGGCCACGGATGCCCGCTGACGATGACGTACGCCGCCGTTCCGGCGCTGCGGGCCGACGACGCACTCGCCAAGGAGTGGACCGATCTGATCGCGTCGCCGACGTACGACTTCGGGCTGCGCGAGCCGCACTCCAAGGCAGGCCTGTTGGTCGGGATGGGCATGACCGAGAAGCAGGGCGGCTCCGACGTACGCACCAACGTCACCCGCGCCGAGCGGCAGGAGGACGGGTCGTACCGGCTGTTCGGTCACAAGTGGTTCACCTCCGCGCCGATGAACGACCTCTTCCTGGTGCTGGCGCAGGCGCCGGACGGGCTGTCCTGCTTCCTGCTGCCGCGGGTGACGCCTGACGGCAGGCGCAACGCGATCGAGATCGTCCGGCTGAAGGACAAGCTCGGCAACCGCTCGAATGCCAGCAGCGAACTGGAATTCCGCGGGGCGTACGCCACCCGCCTCGGCGACGAGGGCCGTGGCGTGCCGACGATCATCGAGATGGTCGCGGCGACCCGGCTCGACTGCGTGCTCGGGTCGTCGTCGCTGATGAGGCGCGCTGTCGCAGAGGCGAGTTGGTACGTCTCCCACCGGTCCGCGTTCGGCGGGACGCTGCTCGACAAGCCGGCGATGGCGAACGTCGTGGCCGACCTCGCACTGGAGTCCGAGGCCGCCACCCACCTCGCCCTGCGCCTTGCCCGGGCGGTCGAGTCACCGCACGACGACCACGAGGTTGCGCTGCGCCGGATGGCCCTGCCGCTGGCGAAGTTCTGGGTCTGCAAACGGGCGCCGATGGTGACCGTGGAGGCGATGGAGTGCCTCGGCGGCAACGGTTACGTCGAGGAGTCCGGCATGCCGCTGCTGGTGCGCGAGTCGCCGCTGAACTCGATCTGGGAGGGCTCAGGCAACGTCAACGCGCTCGACCTGCTGCGGGTGCTGGCCAAGTCGCCGGCGGCGGTCGAGGCCTGGCGCACCGAGGTCGGGCTGGCCGCCGGCAGTCACCCTGCGTTGGATCGGGCGGTCGACCGGGTGCTGGGTGACCTGCACGCCGCCGCGGCCGACCTCGTCGGCGCCGAGGGGCAGGCCCGGTCGCTGACCAGCCGGATGGCGGTGCTGCTGCAGGCGTCGTTGCTGGTGCGCCACGCGCCCGCCGCGGTGGCCGACGCGTTCGTCGCCAGCCGGGTCGCGGGGGAGTGGGACGGCGTCTTCGGCACCCTCCCCGCCGCTGCCGACGTACGCGCCATCGCCCGGCGCGCCCTCCCCGCCTGACCGGCACGAAATCGGGTCGCGGCCCGCTCGCTAGGCTGGCCCGCAGTTCCACCCACCCCTGAACGCCGAGGAGCCTCCCGTGGCCATGCGCATGTCGACCCTGTTCCTGCGAACCCTTCGCGAGGACCCGGCCGATGCCGAACTGCCGGGCCACAAGCTGCTGGTGCGCGCCGGCTACATCCGCCGTGTCGCGCCGGGCATCTACACCTGGCTGCCGCTCGGTCTGAAGGTGCGCGCCAAGGTCGAGGGCATCGTCCGCGAGGAGATGGAGCGGATCGGCAGCCAGGAGGTGCAGTTCCCGGCGCTGCTGCCGCGGGAGCCGTACGAGACGACGAACCGCTGGACCGAGTACGGCCCGAACCTGTTCCGTCTGCAGGACCGCCGCGAGAACGACATGCTGCTCGGCCCGACCCACGAGGA
>JASLFY010000088.1 GCA_030150425.1 Yimella sp.
GCAACGACTACGCATTGGGCGTCTTCAACGGCGACACCGGTGTGATCGTCCGCGGCGCCGACGGCAAGCCGACGGCCGTCTTCGACCCCGCCGCCGGCCGCCGCGAGATCTCCCCCTGGCGCCTGTCCGACATCGAGACCATGCACGCCATGACCGTCCACAAGGCGCAGGGCAGCCAGGCGGCCGAGATCACTGTGCTGCTGCCGGCGCAGGACTCACCGCTGCTCACTCGCGAGCTCGTCTACACCGCAGTGACCCGCGCCCAGCGGCGGCTGACCGTCATCGGGCCGCGGGCTGCGCTGCTCGCCGCCGTCGCCACCCCGGCACACCGTTCGTCGGGGCTGGTCCGGAGGCTGTCGGGCGCGCAGGGCTGAAAGAGCCGAACATGCGCTGAGGGCCGTGAATCTTTCGATTCACGGCCCTCATTGGTAGCGGGGGCAGGATTTGAACCTGCGACCTCCGGGTTATGAGCCCGGCGAGCTACCGAGCTGCTCCACCCCGCGTCGGTATGTCCCAACCATACGTGACGCGTCGTTCGTTCACCAAATCGACGACTCGGCGACACCTGTCCCGCCGGCTATCACGGAGTCAATGCCGTTGCTGCACAACCACTTTCGCGCGAACCGACACGAACCCTTGACGGCCGCACGGAAGCGGCGCACCATTCAACACATGATGAGTTCAACAAGCGTTGAGTTTTCGTCGAACGCAGCGATCACCACCGATCGGCTGCGGGTTCGCCGCGGGAAGACCGAGATCCTGCACGACCTCAGCTTCGAGGTGCCCGCCGGGAGCGTGGTCGGCCTGATGGGGCCCAGCGGCTGCGGCAAGACCACCTTGATGCGCACCCTCGTGGGCGTCCAACGGATCGCGGACGGCTCCGTACGCGTCCTGGGCCACTCCCCGACCGACGCGGCGCTGCGCCCCGCGATCGGCTACGTCACCCAGGCGGTGAGCGTCTACCGCGACCTGTCGGTGCGGGCCAACGCGAACTACTTCGCCGCGCTGCAGGGCTTCGACGGTGCAGCGGCCGACCGCGCGATCGAGGCCGTCGGCCTGGGCGCGTACGCCGACCGCCCGGTCGAGTCGCTCAGTGGCGGGCAGGCGAGCCGGGCTTCGTTGGCCTGCGCACTCGTCGGCGAACCGAAGCTGCTGGTGCTCGACGAGCCGACCGTCGGCCTCGACCCGGTCACCCGGGAGGAGCTGTGGGGCCACCTGCGCGGGCTCGCCGACGCCGGAACGACCCTGCTGATCTCCAGCCACGTCATGGACGAAGCGGCGCGCTGCGACAGCGTCCTGCTGATGCGGGACGGCCACCTCCTGGCCCACCTCACCCCGGACGAACTCCTCGAGCGAACCGGCGCGAGCTCACTCGAGGACGCCTTCCTCACCCTGATCCGCAGCACGTCCACCGAAACCGACACCGAGGGCGGCGACCGATGAACCTCCACATCCTCTTCGCGACCGTCAAGCGAATCCTGTTGCAGCTCAAGGCGGATCACCGCACGGTGGGACTCATCGTCGGCGTGCCGAGCCTGCTGCTCATCCTCCTGTACTACGTCTTCAACAACAGTGCGACCTTCGACCGGATCGCCGTCCTGATGCTCGGCATCCTGCCGATGCTGGTCATGTTCCTGGTGACCTCCGTCGCCATGCTGCGCGAGCGGACCTCCGGCGCCCTCGAGCGCCTGCTCACCACCCCGCTGCACCGCGCGGACCTCGTGGTCGGTTACGCGATCGCATTCGCGGTCACGGCGCTGGTGCAGGGCGCTGTACTGGTCGCCATAACACACTGGGCGCTCGGCGTCGACCCCGCCGGTCCGATCCTGTGGGCCCTGGTGGTCGCCGTCGTCGCCTCCACCGTCGGGGTCGCCACCGGCCTGCTGGCGAGCGCCTTCGCCCGGACCGAGTTCCAGGCCGTCCAGTTCATGCCGCTGGTCATCGGTCCGCAGATCTTCCTGTGCGGCCTCCTCGCGCCCCGGGACGGAATGCCGCGGCTGCTCCAGTGGCTCTCCGACATCCTCCCGATGACGTACGCCGTCAAGGCGCTGCAGGCGATCGGCACCACCACCGACCCGAGCGGTGACGTCCTGCGCAACGTGGGCGTCCTGGCGTTGTTCGCCCTCTGCGCCCTGCTGCTGGCCGCGATGTCGATGCCGAGGCAGACCCGATGACCGCCCGCAGCGGCCGTCGCGCCGGCAACCCGGACACCCGCGCGGAGATCCTGCGCCAGGCGCGCCTGCAGTTCGGCGCACAGGGCTTCGACCGCACCACCCTGCGCGCGGTGGCCCACGCCAGCGGTGTCGACGTCGCACTGATCAGCCACTACTTCGGCAACAAGCGCGGGCTCTTCCTCGCGGCGACCGACTTCCCGGCGGACCCGGACGTGGTGTTGTCCTTCGTCGCGGACTGCCCGATCGACAACCTCGGTCGGCGCCTGGTCGAGGCGGTGCTGGGCGTCTGGGACTCCGACCTCGGCCCCGCACTCGCCGCCCGCTTCCGTACGGCGATGTCGGACACCGAGTCCGACACGCTGCGCGACCTCCTGCTCGGCGTCGTCGCGGCCCCGTTGCGGCGCCGGTTGGCCGACGCCGACCATCTCGAACTGCGCATCTCGCTGTTCGCCGGCCAACTCGCCGGGCTGCTGCTGACCCGGCAACTGATCGGGCTGCCCGAACTCGCGCAACGCTCACCGCAGGAGTTGGCCGCCCTCGTCGGGCCGTCGCTGCAGCGCTACCTGACCGGACCGCTGGCCTGACTCACTTCTTGGCGGTCAGCTTCGCGACCCAGTCGAGCGCGGCCTTCATCCTGACCATCGCCGCCTGGTAGCCGCCGAGGTCGCCGCGCTTGAGCGCCGCCTGGCCCTCGTTCCACGCCTTGTTCGCATCGGCGATCGCCTTCGGCACGGTGTCGGTCGCCGCCGGGGTGGACGGCTGCGACGACGAGGTGTCGAAGAGACCGGACAGCGCGTGTTCGAGGGTGTCGGCCCACGCCATCCGCCCGCCGAACTGCACCACCACCGCGCGCTGCAGCGGATAGCCGGTCGACCCGCCGGACTTCACGTAGAGCGGCTCGACGTAGAGCAGGCCGTCGCCGAACGGCAGGGTCAGCAGGTTGCCGAACTGCACGCGCGACTCGTTGTTCGCCAGGAACTGCGACAGCGTCTGCTCCGAGCCCGGGGTCGAGGTGGCCTCGTTGGACGTGCGCAGGTCGTTCTGGAACTGCGACGGCCCCTTGATCGTGGTGTTGCGCGGCATCGTCCACAGGCGCAGGGTGCCGTACGACCCGTTCGGTTTCCCGGCGCTCGGGGTCGCGTCGGAGTCGACCGCGAGATAGGCCGCCAGGTTCTGCCGGCCCCCGTTCGGGATGTACGAGGTCGACAGGGAGTACTCCGGCGTCGCCTGCCCCGGCATCGCCAGCGACAGGTAGTACGGCGGCTGGCTCTGGCCCGCGCTGCGGGTCGGGTCGCTGGGCACTTGCCAGATGTCGGTGCCGCTGAAGAAGGTCGACGGGTCCTGCACGTGGTAGCGCGCGAGCACCTCGCGCTGCAGCTTGAACTGGTCGGCGGGGTAGCGCACGTGAGCGCGTACGGCGGCCGGCATCTTCGACGCCGGCTGCACCGTTCCGCCGAACGCCTGGCGCCACGCCGCGAGGATCGGGTCGCTGGTGTCCCAGGCGTACAGATTCACCTTGCCGGTGTACGCGTCGACCGTCGCTTTCACCGCGTTGCGCAGGTAGTTCACCTTGCGGTCCGCGCCGGACCGCACGTTCGTGTTCGACTGCGTGAGCGTGTCCTCGGTGGTGCTCAGCGACTCCAGTTGCGAGTACGGGTAGCGGTCGGAGGTCGTGTAACCGTCGACCACCCACTGCAACCGGCCGTCAGCGACGATCGGATACGGGTCGCCGTCGACCGTGAGCCACGGCGCGACCTTCTTCACCCGCGTCACCGGCGAGCGGTTGTCCAGGATCCGCGAGTCGTCGTTGATCGCGTCGGAGAACAGGAAGTTGTACTCGGAGTACTTGATGGCGTACGCCGCCCGCCGCAGGAATCCGCCGAGCGCCACGCCCCCGCCACCGGTGTAGGTGGTGCGCTGTTCGGCGCCCTTGGCGTCGGGGTAGTCCAGCTCGACCGGTGCCGAACCCTTCGGCCCACCGACGATGGAGTACGACGGGGAGTTCTCGCCGAAGTAGATCCGCGGTTGGTACGCGCCGGCGACCGCCGGCAGGTCCATCTGCACCGGCTCACCCTCGGCGTTGCGCTGGTTGCCGTAAACCGCGACGAGGCCGTAGCCGTGGGTGTAGACGGTGTGTTGGTTGACCCAATTCCGTTGTCCCGGAGGGATTCCCGCAAGGTCGAGCTCCCGGGCACCGACGACGGTGTCGGTGGGGCGGCCGTCGACGGTGTAGCGGTCGACGTCGAGCAGGTCGGCGAATCGGTAGTACTGCTTGAGCTGGCTCTGCTGCAGCGTCGGCGCGATCAGGTCGGGGTCGATCAGCCGGATCCCGGGCACCGTCGCGGCGTCCTGCTCCTTCGCCTCGGTCGTCGGCGTGGTCTGCGGTGTCTGGGTGATCGACTGCACGTTCGACAGGCCGTACGCCGTCCGTGTCGCGGCGATGTTGCGCGCGATGTACGGCGACTCCAGCGCTCGCGCGTTCGGGCCGACCTTGAAGTTCTGGACCAACGAGGGGTAGACGCCGCCGAGGGCGATCGTCAGCACCACCATCGACACGACGCCGATCACCGGCAGCCGCCAACTGCGGGTCCAGATGCACCCGATGAACAGCGCGGCGCAGAGCACCGCGGCGACGGTGAGGATGGTCTTGATCGGCTCCTGGGCGTGGGCCGCGGTGTAGTCGACGCCGGTGATCAGACGGGACTGCTTGGTCGTCAGGTCGTAACGCCCGAGCCAGTAGGCGACCGCGCGGACGAGCAGCAGCAGGGCCGCGCTGACCGCGAGTTGGATCCGCGCCGCCGGGGTGAACCGCTCCCCCACGTCGCGGGTCAGCGAGATCGCGCCGTAGAGGTACATCGTCAGCACGCCGGCGACGGTCGCGAGCACCAACGCCAGCGTCAGCATGGTGACCACGAACTGCCACCACGGCAGGCTGAAGACGTAGAACCCGATGTCCTGCCCGAACTGCGGGTCGGTCTGGCCGAAGCTCTTGCGGTTCCACCACAGCAGCATCAGCTGCCACTGGCTGGTCGCGACACCGCCGCCGAACAGCCCGAACAGCAGCGGAACGACGCGGAACGCCGTCTTGCGCAGCGGCTCGATCGTGTCGCGGTAGCGCTCCATCGAGTCGCGCTCCACGGCCAGCGGCACCAGGAACGGCCGGTTCCGGTAGGCCAACCGGATCGCGAGCAGGATCAGCCCGCCGGTGACCACGAATCCGCCGACGAACATCCCGGTCTTCGCGAGCAACTGGTTGCGGTAGACCTCGGAGTAGCCGACCGACTGGAACCACAGCGCCTCGGTCCAGATCTTCACGACCAACCGCAGCAACAGGTAGGCGCACAGCAGGGCGATCGCGGTGTAGAGGACACGCCGCCCGGAACGGCCTCCGATCGAGGAGCCACCCCACACGCTGGCGCCCGCCGGTTCGCGGTCGTCGGCCGGTTCCACGGGCACCTCCACGCACGTTCGGCAGCTGTCCCACCTAACCTAACCCGCCGCCCCGACACCCTCGGGGCGGATACGGAACGATGGGGCCATGAGTTCCTCCGACGAACCGGTCGCCCGCCCGTTGCTCAGCCCGCTCGGCGAGTGCGCCGTCGACACCGAACGCCACGTCGCCGCTGCCGGGTGGGACCAGCCGCCGCGGCTGTTCGCCCTCGCCCGCAACGGATCCCTGCTGGCCGGCGAGCCGGCGCTCGCCGACCAGCTCAAGGACGCCGACCCGGCCGGGATCAGCGCGATCGAGCAGGAGGGCATGCCGCGTACGTCGTCCATCGAGTCGCTCCTCGGTCGCCTCGCCTGGCCGCCGGAGGTCGACGGGGTCGCACTCGCGATCGAGCGCATCGTCGTCCCGCCGGAGGCCGAGAACGACCTGCCGAGCAACAGCGAGGCCGCCGCGGAGGTGCTGGCGAACCACCCCGACCGCCACGACGTACGGCTGCTGGTCGCCGTCGCGCGCGACGGCGAGTACATCTGCCTGCTGCGTCAGCGCGACCACGACAGCGACGACAAGGTCGCGATCGGCCAGAACATCGCGCCGGGTCTGGTCGAGGCCCTGCGCGCGACGCTGCAGGACTGACGCCCCGCGACTACTTCGTGCAGGCCGGCAGGCCCGTGCGCGCCCCGGTCGCGATCTTCTTCATCGCGGCGAGCGCCTCGTCGATGGTGGACACCTTGACCACCGTCATCCCCTTCGGGATGTTGCCGACGACCTCGTCGCAGTCGCTGGCCGGGGCCAGGAAGTAGGTGGCGCCGACCCGCTTGGCGCCGACCATCTTGTGGGCGATGCCGCCGATCGGGCCGACGGTGCCGTCCTCGGAGATGGTGCCGGTGCCGGCCACCTGCTGACCGCCGGTGAGCGCGCCGGGCGTGATCTTGTCGTAGATCGCGAGGGTGAACATCATTCCGGCCGACGGGCCGCCCACGTCACCGACGTTGACGGTGACCTTCGCCGGGAGCGTGTACGTCGGGTCGAGGCCGATCCCGAGCACCGCCCGACCGTCGCTCGACTTCCCGGTCTTCGCGGCGACCGTGAGCTTCTTTCCGGCGCGCGACAGCACGACCTGCACGGTCTCGCCCGGCTTCACCTTCGCCATCGCGGTGTGGACCGACGCGAGATCGCTGACCGGTGCACCGTTGAGCGAGAGCAACTGGTCCTTGACGTGCAGCGCCTTGCCCGAGGGGGCCTTCGGGTCGACGATCCCGATGAGGATCTTCTCCGGGACGGTCTTGCCGGCCTTGCGCAGCGCGACGACCTCGGCGGTCTCCTGCGAGTCGACCATGTCGGCGGTGTTCTGCTGCTGAACCTGCTTGCCGCTGACGCCCTTGGGGAACCACATCTCCTCGGGGTCGATCTCGGCGTCCTTCTCGAGGTACTTCGCGTGCAGGTAGTCCCAGACCGACACCGGGTAGTTCGGGCCGCCGGCCAGGGAGACGGTGGTGAAGTCCAGCGATCCCTTGGTCGGGTACGTCTGGGTGCCGGAGATCGAGATCAGGTCCTTGCCGTCCCGCTGCCCGAGCGTGTTCGTCGCCGGTCCGGGCCGCAGGATCGCGTACGGAACGTGCACGAAGCTGAGCGTGGCGACCACCACGACCACGACCGCCGCGATCGCGACCAGCACGACGTTGCGCTTGCTGATACCGGGCCGGAGGTCGGTCGCGGTCCCGGTCGCACCGTCCGTCTGCTGCTGCGCACCCTCGTCGGTCATGCCAGTCCTACCCATTCGTCGCTGCCATCGCTGAACTCCTGCTGCTTCCAGATCGGCACGGTCGCCTTCACCTCGTCGATGAGTCGGTGACAGGCGTCCAGCGCCGCCGCGCGGTGCGGTGCGCTCACGGCGCAGACCACGGCGAGGTCGCCGACGGTCAGGGCACCGATCCGGTGCACGACGGCCACCTTGGTCACCTCGTCGTCCAGCACCGACCCGCACGCCTCACGCAGCCGCTGCGGCGCGGTCGGGTGGGCGGTGTAGTCCAGCGCCGCGACCTCCTTGCCGCCGTCGTGGTCGCGGACCACGCCTACGAACAGGCCGATGCCGCCGGCCCGCCGATCGCGTACGGCCGCCAGGACCTCGTCGACCGACAACGCCGTGTCGCGTACGTCGGCCAGCGTTATCCGTGCGTCCTGGGCCGGTCCGTCCTGCATGTGTATCGCCTTCCTGTTGCTCGTCGTAGCGTAGGTGGTGAGCATCTGTGCGCCCGGTCGCGCCCGCGGCGGGAACGAATCGAAAGCCGCCTCGGTTGTCGCACACAGACCTTGGGAACTGCCGACCGCAACCTGCGAAGGAGCGTCATGACCGACGACCAGCCCCGTCCCGACGAGGGCGGCGAACCCGACTTCAACGAGTTGCTGCGCCACCTGATGAGCGGCGACTCCGACGAGATGCGCGAGACACTCTCCCAACTCGGCCTGGGCAACATCGACCCGGCCCAGTTCCAGCTGATGCAGCAGCAGATGGCCGCGATGATGTCCGGCACCGACGAGGGCGGCTTCAACATGGACGCCGCGCGCGACGTCGCGCGCCGCACCATCTCCGCCGGCGGCGACCCGAGCATCGGCGCCGCCACCTCCCGCGACGTCGACCAGGTCGTCTCGGTCGCCGACCTCTGGCTCGACCAGA
>JASLFY010000089.1 GCA_030150425.1 Yimella sp.
CGTCCCGGGTCGAGTGGTTCTCAACGACGGTGACATCAGCCGGGCCGTCCGGCGGATCGCGCACGAGATCGTGGAACGCAACAAGGGAGTGGAGGACCTCGTCGTCCTCGGCATTCCCGCCCGCGGTGCCTTCCTGGCCCGCCGGCTGAGCGACGCCCTGGCGGAGATCGAGCACCAGCCGGTCCCGACCGGCACGCTCGACGTGACGATGTACCGGGACGACCTACGCCGCAACCCCGTTCGTACGGCCGCACCGACCGCGATCCCCGAGTGCGGCGTCGACGACAAGGTCGTCGTCCTGGTCGACGACGTGTTGTTCTCCGGGCGTACGGTCCGGGCCGCGCTGGACGCGCTCGGCGACCTCGGCCGCCCGCGCGCCGTACGCCTGGCGGTGCTGGTCGACCGCGGCCACCGGGAACTGCCGATCCGCGCCGACCACGTCGGCAAGAACCTGCCGACGTCCAGTTCCGAGCGGGTCTACGTCCGACTTGCCGAGAGCGACCAGGTCACCGACGAGGTGCGGATCGACGCGTCGCGCGAGGAGTCCACCCAGGAGGTCCACCCGTGAAGCACCTGCTGTCCGCCGCCGACCTCACCCGCGACGCCGCGCTCGAACTGCTCGACACCGCCGCCCAGATGCACGACGTGCAGCACCGCGCGGTGAAGAAGCTGCCGGCGCTGCGCGGCCGCACGGTCGTCAACCTGTTCTTCGAGGACTCCACCCGCACCCGCTCCTCGTTCGAGATCGCCGGCAAATGGCTGTCCGCCGACGTCATCAACATCTCGGCCAAGGGGTCGTCGGTGAGCAAGGGGGAGTCGCTGCGCGACACCGCGCTGACCGTCGCCTCGATGGGCATCGACGGCATGGTCATCCGTCACCACGCCAGCGGTGCGCCCGCCCAGGTCGCGCAGTGGATCGACGCCGGGGTGGTCAACGCCGGTGACGGCACCCACGAGCACCCCACCCAGGCGCTGCTGGACGCGTACACGATGCAGCAGCGGCTCGGTGACCTCGCCGGCAAGCACGTCGCGATCGTCGGTGACCTGACCCACTCCCGGGTCGTGCGCAGCAACCTGATCCTGCTGCGGACGCTCGGCGCCTCGGTGACCCTGGTCGCCCCGCCGACCCTGATGCCCAGCGGCATCGGCGTCTGGGCCGCCGCCGACGATTTCGCCCTCTCGCACGACCTGGACGACGTGCTGCCGCAGGTCGACGCGGTGATGATGCTGCGCGTCCAGAAGGAGCGGATGAGCGGCGGATACTTCCCGACGCCGCGCGAGTACACCGTGCACTACGGCCTGACCCGCGACCGGCTGAAGCTGCTGCCGGCCGGCGCCGTGATCTGCCACCCGGGACCGATGAACCGGGGCCTGGAGATCACCGCCGACGCCGCCGACGAGGCGCGTTCGGCGATCCTCGACCAGGTGTCCGCCGGTGTCGCGGTGCGGATGAGCGTTCTCTACCACCTGCTGGGAGGCAGCAATGACTGAGCAGATCCTCGTCGAGGGTGCCGACCTCGTCGGCGCCGGACCGACCGACCTGCTGCTGCGCGACGGTGTCGTCGAGCGGGTCGGCAAGAAGCTGAGCGCCCCTGGCGCGACGGTCGTCGACGCCGACGGGCTGGTCGCCCTGCCCGGTCTGGTCGACCTGCACACCCACTTGCGCGAGCCCGGCCGCGAGGACGCCGAGACGGTCGCCACCGGTTCGGCGGCCGCCGCAGCCGGTGGTTTCACCGCGGTCCTGGCGATGGCGAACACCAACCCGGTCACCGACACCGCCGAGGCCGCCCGGCACGTGCTCGAACTGGGCAAGCGGGCCGGGCTGGTCGATGTCCAGCCGGTCGGCGCCGTCACCAAGGGGCTCGCCGGTGAGGAACTGGCCGAACTCGGACTGATGGCTCGCAGCGAGGCCCGGGTCCGCGTCTTCTCCGACGACGGCAAGTGCGTCCACGACGCCCGCCTGATGCGCCGCGCGCTGGAGTACATCCGCACGTTCGACGGCGTCATCTCCCAGCACTCCCAGGACCCGCGGCTCGCAGACGGCCAGGCGTGCTGCCACGAGGGCGAACTGTCCGGCCGACTCGGACTACCGGGCTGGCCGACCGTCGCCGAGGAGGTCGTCGTCGCCCGCGACATCGCGCTGGCCCGCCACACCAACTCGCGGGTCCACGTCGCCCACGTCTCGACCGCCGGATCCGTCGAGCTGATCCGGCAGGCCAAGGCCGACGGCGTACGGATCACCGCCGAGGTCACCCCGCACCACCTGCTGCTGACCACCGACCTGGTCGCCGGCTACGACCCCACCTTCAAGGTGAACCCGCCGCTGCGCCCGGACGACCACGTCGAGGCACTGCGTACGGCGCTCGCCGACGGCACGATCGACGCGGTCGCGACCGACCACGCCCCGCACGCGCGGCACGACAAGGAGCACGCCTTCGCCGAGGCCGCGTTCGGGATGCTCGGCCTGGAGCAGGCGCTGCAGGTCGTCCACACCGTGATGGTCGAGCCCGGCCTGCTCGACTGGGCCGGCGTCGCCGAGCGGATGTCGTACGCCCCGGCGCGCATCGCTGGACTGGAGCAGCAGGGCCGCCGGCTCGAGGCCGGTGCCCCCGCGAACCTCACCCTCTTCGACCCGGCCGCCCGGGTCACCGTCGACGCGGCCGACTCCCAGTCGCTGTCGCGCAACAACCCCTGGCACGGCCGCACCCTCTCCGGTGCCGTCGTCGCCACCTTCCTGCGTGGTCGGGCCACCGTGCTCGACGGAAAGGTTCAACAGTGAACCCGAACGTGAACTCCGTTCAGAACCGGCCGAATTCGCCGCTCGCACAGCGAGAGCCGGCGGTGCTGGTGCTGGAGGACGGCACCAGCATGCACGGCGAGGCGTACGGCGCCGTCGGCACGACCTTCGGCGAGGCGGTGTTCTCCACCGGCATGACCGGCTACCAGGAGACGCTCACCGACCCCAGCTACCACCGCCAGGTGGTGGTGATGACCGCCCCGCACGTCGGCAACACCGGCATGAACGACGAGGACGCCGAGTCCCGCCGCATCTGGGTCAGCGGCTACGTCGTGCGTGACCCCGCGCTGCGCCCGTCCAACTGGCGCAGCCGACGCACCCTCGAGGACGACCTGCGCGAGCAGCAGGTGGTCGGCATCTGCGGCATCGACACCCGCGCCCTGACCCGCCACCTGCGTGAGCGCGGTGCGATGCGGGTCGGCATCTTCTCCGGCGCCGACGCCACCGCGGGCGACCTGGTGGCGAAGGTGCAGGACCAGCCGGCGATGGCCGGCGCGGAACTCGCGTCCGAGGTCTCCACCGACGAGGCGTACGTCGTCCCGGCGCAGGGGGAGAAGCGGTTCACCGTGGCCGCCCTCGACCTGGGCATCAAGGCGATGACTCCGGAGCTGATGGCCCGCCACGGCATCGAGGTCCACGTGTTGCCAGCCGGCAGTTCGTACGACGACATCCGGGCCGTCGCGCCCGACGGCGTCTTCTTCTCCAACGGACCCGGCGACCCGGCGACCGCGCCGCAGGTCGAGGTGCTGCAGCAGGTGCTGCGCGACAAGGTGCCGTTCTTCGGGATCTGCTTCGGCAACCAGCTGCTCGGCCGCGCACTCGGCTTCGGCACCTACAAGCTGAAGTACGGCCACCGCGGGGTCAACCAGCCGGTCATCGACCGCGGCACCGGCAAGGTGGAGATCACCGCCCACAACCACGGCTTCGCGGTGGACGCGCCGCTTGACGGTTCCGTCGAGGCGCCCGCCGGCGCCGAGTTCGGCCGCGTACGCGTGTCCCACGTCTGCCTGAACGACGACGTCGTGGAGGGGCTGGAATGCCTCGACCTGCCGGCGTTCAGCGTGCAGTACCACCCCGAGGCGGCCGCCGGACCGCACGACGCCGGCTACCTCTTCGACCGCTTCGTCGAACTCCTCGAGACCAACCAGAAGGCAGGGAACAACTGATGCCGCGCAATCCGGACCTGAAGTCCGTCCTGGTGATCGGCTCCGGCCCGATCGTCATCGGTCAGGCCTGCGAGTTCGACTATTCCGGCACCCAGGCGTGCCGGGTGCTGCGCGAGGAGGGCCTGCGGGTCATCCTGGTCAACTCCAACCCGGCCACGATCATGACCGACCCGGAGTTCGCCGACGCGACGTACGTCGAGCCGATCACCCCCGAGGTCGTCGAGGCGATCATCGCCAAGGAGCGCCCCGACGCGGTGCTGGCCACCCTCGGCGGCCAGACCGCGCTGAACACGGCGATCGCGCTGCACGAGCGCGGGGTGCTGACCAAGTACGACTGCCCGCTCATCGGCGCGAACGTCGAGGCGATCGAACTGGGCGAGGACCGGGAGCGGTTCAAGGGCGTCGTCGAGCGCTGCGGCGCCGAGTCGGCCAAGTCCACGATCTGCCACTCGATGGACGAATGTCTTTCCGCGGCAGAGGAACTCGGCTACCCGGTGGTCGTACGCCCGTCGTTCACCATGGGTGGTCTCGGTTCCGGCTTCGCCTACGACGAGGCTGACCTGCGCCGCATCGCGGGCGCCGGTCTGCAGTACAGCCCGACCACCGAGGTGCTGCTGGAGGAGTCGATCCTCGGGTGGAAGGAGTACGAGCTCGAGGTGATGCGCGACCACGCCGACAACGTGGTGGTCGTCTGCTCCATCGAGAACTTCGACCCGATGGGCGTCCACACCGGTGACTCGATCACCGTCGCCCCCGCGCTGACGCTGACCGACCGCGAGTACCAGCGGATGCGCGACGTGGGCATCGCGGTCATCCGCGAGGTCGGCGTCGACACCGGCGGCTGCAACATCCAGTTCGCGATCAACCCCGAGGACGGTCGGATGATCGTCATCGAGATGAACCCGCGCGTCTCGCGCTCCTCGGCGCTCGCCTCGAAGGCGACCGGCTTCCCGATCGCGAAGATCGCGGCGAAGATGGCGATCGGCTACACCCTCGACGAGGTGCCCAACGACATCACCCGCGAGACCCCGGCCAGCTTCGAGCCGACGCTCGACTACGTCGTGGTGAAGGTGCCGCGGTTCGCCTTCGAGAAGTTCCCGGCCGCGGACCCGACGCTGACCACCACGATGAAGTCGGTCGGCGAGGCGATGGCGCTGGGCCGCAACTTCACCGAGGCGCTGCAGAAGGCGCTGCGCTCGATGGAGCGCAAGGAGTCGACCTTCCACTGGCGCAAGGACATCGCGCCGACCCCGGAGGCGGGGCGCGCGCTGCTGGAGCAGGCCAAGACCCCGACCGACGGTCGGATCGTGCTGGTGCAGCAGGCGCTGCGCTCGGGTCTGTCGGTCGAGGAGGTCCACGAGGC
>JASLFY010000092.1 GCA_030150425.1 Yimella sp.
CCTCGCTGCCGGTGTCGACCAGCGGGTGCCCCGGGAGGAACGGCACCAGGTGCTCGCGGACGCCGATCGGCCCGACACCCGGACCGCCACCGCCGTGCGGGATGCAGAACGTCTTGTGCAGGTTGAGGTGCGAGACGTCGCCGCCGAACTGACCCGGCTGGGCGAAACCGACCAGCGCGTTCAGGTTGGCGCCGTCGACGTAGACCTGACCGCCGGCCTCGTGGACCAGGTCGCACAGCTCGGTGATCGTGTCCTCGTACACGCCGTGGGTCGACGGGTAGGTGACCATGATCGCCGCGAGGTTCTCGCCGTGCTGCTTCAACTTCAACTTGAGGTCGTCCATGTCGATCTCGCCGGTCGGCGCAGTCTTCACCACGACGACCTTGAAACCGGCCATGGCGGCCGACGCCGCGTTGGTGCCATGGGCCGAGGCCGGGATCAGGCAGACGTTGCGGCCGGAGTCACCGTTGGCCTGGTGGTAGGCGTGGATCGCGAGCAGTCCGGCGAACTCACCCTGCGAGCCGGCGTTCGGCTGCAGTGACACCGAGTCGTAACCGGTGATGTCGCACAACCACTGCTCGAGGTCGGTGATCAGCTCGCGGATGCCCTCGGTCTGGTCGGCCGGCGAGAACGGGTGCAGGTTGGCGAACTCGGGCCAGGTGATCGCCTCCATCTCGGTGGTGGCGTTCAGCTTCATGGTGCACGAACCCAGCGGGATCATGCCGCGGTCCAGCGCGTAGTCGCGGTCGGACAGGCTGCGCAGGTACCGCAGCATCTCGGTCTCGCTGTGGTGGGTGTTGAACACCGGGTGGGTCAGGAAGTCGGTCGTACGGTGCACCGCCTCGACGAAGGTCGACGCTCCGTCGGTCGCGACCGGGGCGTTGACCCCGAACGCGGCGGCGACCGCGGCCAGCTCGGCATCGGTCGTGGTCTCGTCGACGCTGACGCTGACGTGGTCGCCGTCGACGTGCCAGATGTTGATGCCCCGCTCGCGGGCGGCGGAGACGACCGCGTCGGCGCGACCGTGCACGCGGACGGTCAGGGTGTCGAAGAAGCTGTCGGTGACGACCTCGACGTCTCCCCCGCGCAGCGCGGCGGCCAGTCCGACGGCCTTGCCGTGGACCGCGCGCGCGATCCGCTCCAGGCCCTGCGGGCCGTGGTACACCGCGTACATCGAGGCCATCACGGCCAGCAGCACCTGCGCGGTGCAGATGTTCGAGGTCGCCTTCTCGCGACGGATGTGCTGTTCGCGGGTCTGCAACGCGAGGCGGTACGCCGGGGCGCCGTCCTCGTCGACGGACACACCGACCAGGCGGCCGGGCAGGTTGCGCTCGAGACCGTCGCGGACACACATGTACCCGGCGTGCGGACCGCCGAAGCCCATCGGCACACCGAACCGCTGCGTGGTGCCGACGGCGATGTCGGCGCCCCAACCGGCCGGCTCCTGCAGCAGCGTCAGCGCGAGCAGGTCGGCGGCTGCGGTGACCAGCGCGCCCGCGGCGTGGGCGGCCTCGGCCAGCGCCGACCAGTCGACGACCGCGCCGTTGGCGCCCGGGTACTGCACCACGACACCGAAGACGTCACGGTGGCCGGCAGCGGCGCGCAGCGCGTCGGCGTCGGTCACCGCGGTCAGGTCTGCGACGACGACCTCGAACCCGACGGCCTTCGCCCGGGTGCGGGTGACAGCGATCGACTGCGGCAGCACCTGCGCGTCGAGCAGCAGGACCGCACCGTCCTTGGCGCGCGTCGCGCGGTGCATCAGCGACATCGCCTCGGCGACCGCGGTCGACTCGTCCAGCAGGCTGGCGGACGCGGTCTGCAGACCGGTCAGGTCGGAGACGACGGTCTGGAAGTTCAGCAGCGCCTCGAGACGGCCCTGCGAGATCTCCGGCTGGTACGGCGTGTACGCGGTGTACCAGGACGGGTTCTCCAGCACGTTGCGGCGGATGACGCCCGGGGTGTGGGTGCCGTAGTAACCGAGACCGATCATCGAGGTCAGCACCTCGTTGCGGCCGGCCTTCGCGCGCAGCTCGGTCAGCACGCTCGCCTCGCTCGGGGCGGCCGGCACGGACAGCTCACGCGCCGCGCGGATCGTGGTCGGGATCGCGGTGTCCATCAGTGCCGCGAGGCTGTCGACACCGATCGCCTGCAGCATGGTGTCGAGCTCGGTGGACGACGGGCCGATGTGACGGCTCACGAAATCGGGCATGGTCTGGGGCGTCATTCATCTTCCTTGGCCGGAGCAGGGGCAGAACGCCTCCCCCTCTGTCGGCAATGCCTTCAGAGTCGCCTCGTCCGAGTGGTCCGGTGGCCTGAGAGGTTCTGGGGAGAATTGCCCCTTCGGCGCCTTCACCTGTGGCGGAGGACTCTCCCACCCGGTGTCACGAGCAGCCCCAAAAATAGCACCGGCCCGCCTGGACGGGCGGACCGGTGGTGCTGTTCGGATGTCGGCGCTGGCCGACGTACGCAGGCTGTGTCAGCCGGCGACGCGGCGCTCGCGGCGCTTGCGCAGTTCGTCGCCCGGGTGTTCGGCGATGGTCTCGGCGTCGGGACGCTCGGACGGGAGCTCGGAGAGGGTGCCCTCGACCTCGCGCCACACCGAACCGAGGGCGATTCCGAAGACGCCCTGACCGCCGCGCATCAGGTCGATGACCTGGTCGTCGGAGGTGCACTCGTAGACCGAGGCGCCGTCGGACATGAGCGTGATCGTGGCGAGGTCGTCGACGCCGCGGTCACGCAGCGCGGCGACCGCGATACGGATCTGCTGCAGCGAGACGCCGGTGTCGAGCAGTCGCTTCACGACCTTCATCACCAGCACGTCGCGGAAGCTGTAGAGGCGGTGGTTGCCCGAGCCGGAGGGGTTGCGCACCGACGGCTCGACCAGGCCGGTGCGGGCCCAGTAGTCCAGCTGGCGGTAGGTCACTCCGGCTGCCCGGCAGGCGGCCGGACCGCGGTAGCCGAGCAGGTCGCCGTCCTCGTGGACAGCACCCTCGACCGCCGGCGCCTCCAACGGGGCCGGCGCCTTGGAGCCCGCAGACTGCTTCTCAGCGCGTCCCATGGCTACCTCTTTCTCCGAAATGACTGGTGCACTCGAACTGTTCATTCGCCGTGCTTCTGCGACAAAAGCTACGGGTGTGACCAGGCCGGGTCAACGACCACGGCCCCGAACGCTCGGCGTGTCGCGCTGCGTTCGGCAAACATTCATCTTCAACTTCAAGGTTAGAGATCCTCGGACGGTCCGGGATCCTCGAAGTCCTCGGCCGAGACGTGGTCCAGGAATTCCCTGAACTTCTCGACCTCGTCCTCGTCCTCCAACTGCATGGTGATGCCGGTTTCGGCCACCACCGCGTCGTCGACGAACACGTCCGCGTCGGCCCGCAACGCGAGCGCGATCGCGTCGGAGCTGCGCGACTCGATCCGGCGCCCGTCGTCGAGCACCAGTTCGGCGTAGAACACGCCTTCCTGCATTCGTACGATGTCGACCCGCACCAGGCGGGCACCCAACGTCGTGAGGACGGTCAGCAGCAGGTCGTGGGTGAGCGGGCGCGGCGGTTCGACGCCCTCCATCACGTGGGCGATCGCGGCGGCCTCCGGTGCACCGATCCAGATCGGGACGTGGCGATTGCCGTCGATCTCGCGCAGCACCACGATCGGCTTGTTGGTGGGCAGTTCCACCCGCACCCCGATGACTTCGACCTGTCTCACGTCTCCACGCTACCCCTGGGACAGGCCGGCGCGCACCAGGGCGAGATGCAGCGCGAGGCAGTCGCGCACCAGTTGCGCGGCGTCGGTGCCACGCGGCGAGGCAGGGCCGAGCTGCTGAACCAGAGAGATCTCGCGGTCGGCGGCCAGCCGGAACGGGCGCAGGTGGCGGGCACCGACACCGTGGCCGAGCAGCGCGCCGGCGGCGCGGGCGATCTGCAGGGCGGCGCTGTCGTAGAACCCGTCGGCGTCGGGTCGGATCAGTCCGAACTCGCGCAGGTCGCGGACACCGGCGTCGTCCAACTCGGCCGCGGCGGCCAGCTCGGCGGCGTTCAACCGCAGTTCGCCGCCACCGGCCGGAACCAACGCGTCGACCGCGGGCAGGTCGGGGTCGTCGGCTCCCGCCGGGACGGTCGGTCGCTGGTCGGGCGCCGGCTCGAGGCCACGGTCGTAGGCGTCCAGCGCCTCACGGATGACCTTCAGCGGCCAGAAGCGGTCACGTTGGCACCGCAGCACGAACCGCAACCGGTCGACGTCGCGCTCGGTGTAGCGGCGGTAGCCACTACCCGCTCGCTGCGGGCTGACCACGCCCTGCGCATCGAGGAAGCGAACCTTCGACAACGTCAGGTCCGGGAACTCCTCCTGCAGGCGGGCGAGGACGGCGCCGATCGCCAGCGTGGGCTGGGCGGCCGTCACGACCCGGCTGCGGGCGCGCCGTAGTAGACGAAACGGAACTTGCCGATCTGCACCTCGTCGCCGTCGCGCAGGTCGGCCGCCTCGGTGATCGTGCCGTTCACGTAGGTGCCGTTCAGCGAGCCCACGTCGACCATGCTGTAGCCGGTGGTGCTGCGACGGAACACCGCGTGGCGGCGCGAGACCGTGACGTCGTCGAGGAAGATGTCGCTGTCGACGTGACGTCCGCTGCTCACCTCGTCGTCGTCGAGCAGGAAACGCGCACCGGCACCGGGTCCGCGCACCGAGATCAGCAGCGCGGTTCCCGGGCGCAGCGCGTCGACCATCGACTGGTCGGACTGCGAGAGCCGCACCTCGCCGGTGAAATCGGGCGCGACGGACTCTCCACCGACCACGAAGCGCGCGGTGGCGTCCGGCGGCAGGTCACCTCGGGGATCTTGCTGATTGCTCACATCCACAGCCTATCGGTCGCAGGTAGAACCCCCGTGGGGGTCGCGCTCAGTTGAGCGACGAAGTGTAGGCGTCGACGTCCTGCAGCCCGCTGGCGGCGTCGGCGTCGTCCAACTTCAACTCGTACATCCAACCCTCACCGTACGGGTCGCTGTTGACCAGCTCCGGGGTGGAGTCCAGGGCGTCATTGACCGCAGTCACCTCGCCCGCCAGCGGCGCGTAGAGGTCGCTGACCGACTTGGTCGACTCGACCTCGCCGCAGGCGTCGCCGGCGGTGACGGTGTCACCCACGGCCGGCAGGCTGACGTAGACGACGTCGCCGAGCGCGTCCTGGGCGAAAGCGGTGATGCCCACCCGGACGACGCCGTCGCCCTGGTCCTTCACCCACTCGTGGTCGGTGGTGTAGCGCAGGTCGGCGGGGTACTGAAGGTCGCTCATGATGCTCCTGTCGAGTGAGACCGGGGTCACTGTCCGGACGGTTCGGGCTGAGCGTAACGAGGCGTCGCGGAACCTCGCAACGCGGTCACGGAGACCAGCTGCTTCGACACCACCTGGGTCTGGATCCCGCTCTGCCGCAACGTCTCCACGACACCGCCCGGGATCGCCAGCGCGGTCGACATGGTGTGCGGATCGCCGATCGCGGTGAGGACGTACGGCTGCTGGAGGGTCTTGCCGTCGGCGATCAGCCGGCCGTCCTCGCTGAGGCCGAACCAGGAGTTCGCGACAATGCGTACGTCGTTGAGCTGGATCGCCTCGGCGCCGGCGTCGCGCAGCTCCTCGACCGCGTCGAGGACGTTGTTGGACGCGAGGTTGCCGCCGGAGTCGGTGATGGTGAACGTGATGCCCGGGCCCTGGGCCGGTGCGGTGCCGGCGAGGATCTTCAGCGCGGTCAGGCGCTCCTGCGCGGCGGCGACCGCGGCGGCGTCTCCCCCGCCGTTCTTGAGCTGGTCGCGCTGGCCGGTCAACGTGGTGATGTCGGTGTTCAACCGGGTGCCCTGCTGGTTGACGTTGTCGAGCAGGTTGATCAGGTCCTCCTGGCTCATCGCCTCCAGGCCACCGGCCCGGTTGGCGCGCACCTGGGTCACCATCGCGAAGCCGAGCAGCAGTGCGAGCACGGTCGCCAGCGCGTTCGCCTTCGTCAGCCGCGGTCGACCCATCCGGCCCAGACGGGACCACGGGCCGCGCTCCGGCCGGGCGTCGCTCGGCTCGACCGACTCGACAGGCTCATTCACCTCGACCGACTCGACCGACTCGACGGGCTCGTTCGGCTCGTCGGGCTGCACGTTCTTCTTCGGCGTACTCATGCGTGGAAGAGGTGTCGGCGGATGGAGGCGACGTTGCTGAAGATGCGCAGCCCCAGCACGACCACGACACCGGTGGTCAGCTGCGAGCCGACACCGAGCTGGTCACCGAGGAACACGATCAGCGCTGCGACGATCACGTTGGACAGGAACGAGACGACGAAGACCTTGTCGTCGAAGATGCCGTCGAGCACCGCGCGTACGGCGCCGAACACCGCGTCCAGCGCCGCGATCACGGCGATCGGCAGGTACGGCTGCAACCAGAGCGGTACGTCCGGTGAGAGCACCACGCCGACCACGAGTCCGACGACGAGTCCGATGGCGGGGATCACGGTTGCTCCTTGGGGGTTGTTGCGTGATACAGGCGCACCGAGGGTGCCGCCGGGATGTGCACGTTGCCGTTGCCGGACCGCGAGCTGCGGACACCGAACTGCTTGACCAGCCCGGACAGGTACGTCCCGCCGGAGTTGTCGTCGAAGTCGGCGCCCATCGTGGGCGGCCCGATCACGGAGATCTGGTACGGCGGGGTCAACGGCCGGAAGTTGACCAGGATCGCCTGGCCGGCGAACCGGATCGCGGTCAAGGAGGTGACCCGCTGGCCGTTGATCGACACGGCTTCGGCGCCGGCTTGCCAGAGCCCGTTCACGATGACCTGCAGGTCACCGGAGGTGAGCCGGCCGGTGTCGGACTGGTCGGTGCGGGGGTTGCCCTGGGCGTCGGTGCCGGCGGACGCGGCGTCGTCGACCGTCAGGACCAGCCCCGGCCCGTGGACCGCGACGGCACCGGTGACCGTCTCGGCCTCGGTCAACTGGCGGCTCACGTCCGTGAGGTTGCTGCGTTTCAGCGCCGCCGACTGCAGGCCGGAGATCTCGGCGTTCAGACTGCGCACGGTGGCGCTGCGCGAGTCGATGGCGCGCTGACCGGCGGTGACCCGGGAGACGAGCGAGTCGTGCTGCTTCTGCGCCTCGCTGACCGGCGCCCGCAGGGTGTGGGCGCTGGTGGCCAGGCCGAGGCCGATCAGGAACATGACCGCGATCAGCAACGGCGACTTCGTGCCGGACGTACGGGTCTGGCCCGCCGCGGCGCGGCGGGCGGCTTCGTCGGCGTACGCCGGGTCGAGCGGGTGGGCGATGATCTCGGTGATCAACGACATCGACGCGGCGGGGTCGCGGAGGCGCGAGGCTCCGTCCGTCATACGCGGGCCTTCTGCTCCCGCACCATCCCTCGGACCTGCACGGCGTAGAGGATCCCGGCGACCCAGTAGAGAACGGTCCCCCACCACACGAACGCCCAGCCGAGCGGCTGCGCGATGTCGCCGACCAAGCCCGGCTGCTCACCGAGCAGCACCAGCGGGAAGGCGTAGATCAGGTTGAACGTGGCCGCCTTGCCGACGAACGAGACCGGCGGCAGGGGCAGTCGGTGGCGCTGCAGGATCGGACCGAGGCAGGCGATGAACAGCTCGCGCGCCAGCAGCACCCCCACCAGCCACCACGGGATGATCGATCGGATCGCCAGCGCGACGATCGTGGCGAGGATGTAGAGGCGGTCGGCGGCCGGGTCGAGCATCGCGCCGAGCCTCGAGGTCTGGCCGAGCAGGCGGGCCAACTTGCCGTCGAGGTAGTCGGTCAGGCCGGCCAGGAAGAGCACCAGCAGGGCCCACCAGTCGTGGTGGGCGAGGATCAGCCAGAAAAAGATCGGCACGCCCACCAGGCGCAGCGCCGAGAGCACATTGGGCAGCGTGAACACACGGTCGATGGGTTCCAACTGCTGATCCGGCACGGGCGAAGCCTATGCCGCCCGGCGGGGCGACCCACAACCGACCGTCCGGCCGCCGGTCCCCCGCCGCCCGTCCCCGATGCCTAGGCTGCCGGCAACAACGCGCGTACGACGAGGGGACTCACATGGCCGACCTGACCGACATCGATCTGGGGTCGCTGGTCGTCGGCGTGGTCCTCGTCCTCCTCGCCGTGGTGACTGTCGTCTGGCTGCGTTGGCGCCGCCGCGACGAGGAGTACGTCGGCCTCACCCCCGGTCTGAGCCCGGTCCCGCTGAACACCGCCGCCCGGACCCGACGGGTGCGCGGCGGCCTCGAGTGGAAGGGCACGGTCGCGGTCTCGTTCGCGCCGCCCACCGGCGTGGGTCCGGCGGTCGCCGGCACGATCATCGACGGGCGGGTCGACAACCGGGACCTCGCGGGGATGCTCGTCGATCTCGCGTTGCGGGGGTACTACCAGATCGAGCGCAGCGGCCCGGGCGACAACGCCGACTGGGAGTTCCACCAGACGCAGGACCTGCCGCAGGGCGACCGCCTCACCGAGGGCGAGATGCGGATGCTGCGGGAGATCTTCTCCCAGGGACCCGTGGTGCGGCTGTCGACCCTGAAGCAGCGCTTCGGGATGACCCTGCGCGAGGTCCAGATCGACCTCTACCGCGAGATGATCCAGCGCGGTTGGTACACCCGGCACCCGCGCTCGCGCAGCCGGCTGCCGGTGCTCTTCGGCGTACTGATGCTGTTCGGCACCGCCTTCCTGGCGGCCGTCGCCCACGAGATCTACGTCCGCAACGACACCCCGTACGCGTTCGCCCTCCCGGTCGCGACCGGCATCGCCGCCGTCCTGTTGATCGTGTTCGGGCGCGGCCGGTCGGCCCGTACGGCCGAAGGGACCGCGGCGCGGATCCGCACGATGGGTTTCGAGAAGTACCTCGCCACCGCCGAAGCCGACCAGATCCGGTTCGAGGAGGCGGCCGGACTGTTCAGCCGCTACCTGCCGTACGCGATCGTCTTCGGCCTCGCGGACCGCTGGGCGAAGGTCATCGGCGACGTGATGCGGCGCGCGCAGGCGGAGGGCCTGCTCGACGTGACCGGCGACGTGCTGGGTGACTGGATGCTGCTGGACGGCATCTGGGACATCAGCGGGCTGGCCATCGACGGGATCAGCGGGCTGATGGACTTCGCCGGTTCGGGCGACGTGGTCGGGCTGGTCGGCGACGGATTGTCCGGCGTGTCCGGCTTCTGGAGCGACTTCGCCTCCTCCGCCGGCGATCTCTTCGACGAGGTGGGCGGCTGCCTGGAGGGCTGCGACCTCGACGGCTGCGACGGGTGCGACCTGGGCTGCCTCGACTTCTGAGAGGCCGCCGGTCGCGGGCTAGAGCCAGCCGCGGGTCTTGAAGGCCCGCCACAGGGCGGCGGTGCCGACCACGATCAGCACCACGCTGACCCACAGACCCCAGGCCTTCCCGAAGCCCCAGTACGGCACGTTCTGTCCGAACCAGCCGGTGATCGCGGTGGGCACCGCGATGATCGCGGCCCACGCGGCGAGCTTTCTGGTGATCATGTTGAGCTCGTTGCCCTGCTGGTTGAGATTGGTTTCCAGGATGTTGGTGAGCAGGTC